>JAADDS010000044.1 GCA_013153845.1 Methanococci archaeon
CCCCACATTCGTATAAAATCTTAGTTTCATTTATTTTAAAATTTTAAATCATTATCATTTTCATTATTATTTTAATATCTTTGTTTTATTGGTTTTATAAAGTTGTTTTAAGTCGTTGATCAAATTAATACTTCTACATCTTAAAATAAACAGTTTTATATCAATAATAAACTTATTATAAATCTCTTTATAGTAGGTGGTATAAAAATTATTCCGTGAGGGAGATCTATGAAATTTTCAGAATGGACAAGGTGTAAAAGGAAATTAAATGATCTAAACAGCTTAAAGAGAGATATTGTATCACAATTTAAAGAGAGAGATATGTTGGATGAAGGGATCGTGGTTATGGCAAGTGGAGGTAAAGACAGCTCAACTGCAATTGCCTTAGCCAGAGATATTGGTTTGAATATTAAATATTTAATACACTTTTATCATAGATGGAGTTGGGAAATTTCAAAAGACATGGTTATGGCTCTTTCAGAAAAATATAACATTCCAGCAGTGTTTTTTGACATTACGAATGAGATTTTAAAAAGGACAAAGGGGGCTAAGGGAAGTAGTATTTGTAGAATATGTAAAAATATAATGAAAGATAAAACTGTGGATTTTGCGAGAGAAAAAGGAATTAAGATAATAATGACAGGAGATTCTGCTCTTGAAAAAGTGTCTGGAGCGGTTATGAATTATTTAAGGGAAAGGTATGGTGAAGTGAAATACGATAAGATGGAACTAACTCCTGTTCCACAAAAATATAGTAAAAATAATGAAATCTTATTTTTTAGACCTTTGATTCGATTATCTTATGATGATGTTTTGAAATTGATGGAATTTTATAACATAAAAGTTGAGAAATCACACGAAGTTGGAGATAAAGTTGGATTTTGGAGAGAAGGGTGCTGTTTGCAGTACGCTGATGAAAACGCAACATTGAACGAAGAGCTTTTTAATAACTTATACAAATATAATAAATTAGCAACTGAAATTGCGAGAAAATATGGTTTTAGAGCTTCCATAAAACTACCATCTAAAAAAATTATGGTTGTTCCAAAAAAAGAAGAATATATAACACTAATAAAAAACGCTTTGAGGGATATTGATGAAAGTTAAAGTATATCGAGTGGGAGGAGTGATGGGTTTATTTTTAATGCTCCTTATTTTATTTTTATTGATAGTTTTGGCAATTTTCGCTCTACCGATATTTTTAATATTAATTGGGATATTTGGATTATATATTTTGGTAAAATATAAGGTAAGATCATTTTTTAGTAGATTGTGGTATAAACTTAGAAGAAAAAAGATAAAAATTGAAGATGTTTCTACAAATGGAGAAGTTAAGATAAACTTTGCTAAGAGAATAGAGATAGAGGGGAGTGGAGAATTTATCTTTGAAAATTTGGATTCGTTGGATGAAACCTCTCGATCTCTTGCGTTTTATTTAAAAAACATTGGAGCCGAGTTCAGAGAAGATGGAATATATTTTAGAGGATATAAGGTCTACCCTATTTTTAAAAAGACCTATCCTTTAAATGAGATCATAACCTTAAAATATCCTAAAAATGTTGATGCGGTTGTTTTAGGGCTGAAAGGAGAACCATACGATCCAAAATTTTTATACTTAATTCCAAAGGATTTTTTAAAAGAAAAAATGAGTATTTCTGAATTAAAAAGATTTCTTATAGATTGATAACTGCAACATCTTTAATATTTGGAATCTCTTTTATTTTCTCAATAACATCCTCAGGAACAGTATGATCCAAGTTTAGGAGCATTACGCTCTCTCCTCCTGGTTCTTTTCTACCAACTTGCATTCCAGCAATGTTTATTCCATAATCTCCAAGGAGGATACAAACCCTTCCAATTGTGCCCGGTCTGTCAATGTGTTTAATTATAGCCAACGCTCCCTCTGGAATAAAGTTGACATCATACCCATCAACATCCAAGATCACTGGCTTGTTGTTTACTATCCCCCCTGTTATGGAAAATCTCTTCTTATCACTTTCAGCAATTATTTTTATAGCATTGCCAAATTTTTTCTCGGATGTTGTGGTCTCTATTACACTTATGTTCCTATTTTTTGCAATTACCGGAGCGTTAACTAAGTTTATACCAGCCAAGAGTATCGGGGATAGCAATCCTTTAAGAAATGCCCTCTTTATTAAATCGGTTTTTTCTTTTGCAAGATCGCCACAGTATACTATCTCAACTCTCTTAACAGAGCCATCTAACACCTGCATTACTATATTTCCGAGCATTTCAGCCAATAACATATAAGGTTTTAATTTTCCTAACTTTTCTTGAGGGATATTTGGCATATTTACAACGTTTTCAGCTAACTCTCCTCTTAAAATTTTCTTTATCTGCTCTGCTACAATAGTTCCGGCTGCTTTTTGTGCCTCCTCTGTTGATGCTCCCTGATGAGGTGTTCCGATAACATTGTCTAATGTTAATAGCGGATTATCCTTTGGTGGTTCTTCTTCAAACACATCCAAAGCAGCTGCTCTAATTTTTTTCTCTTTTAATGCCTCATACAAGGCCTTTTCGTCAATAAGCCCCCCTCTTGCACAGTTAACTATTATTGCATTCTTTTTCATTAAATTTATTTGATCCTTTCCAATTATATGCCTTGTTTTTGGTGTTAACGGAACGTGTAAAGTTATAAAATCAGCCCTCTTGCAGAGTTCGTTTATATCATCAATCAACTCAACACCCATCTCCTCAGCCATGTCCTTTGGAATGTAGGGATCGTAACCGATAATGTTCATACCGAATGCCTTAGCCCTTTTAACTACCTGCTGTCCTATTCTTCCCAAACCAATAACTCCAAGTGTTTTTCCATACAACTCTATTCCTTTGAATCTTTTTCTATCCCATTCTCCTCTTTTTAATGAGGCAGTTGCCTGTGGGATGTTTCTTGCAGCAGCGAGCATTAAGCCCAAAGTCAACTCAGCAACGGAAATTGAAGAAGCGTCTGGGGCATTAACTACTATGATCCCTTTTTCTGTCGCTGCTTCAACATCTATGTTATCTACACCAACACCTGCCCTACCTATTATCTTTAACTTCTCTGCATTTTCAATAACATCCCTTGTAACCTTTGTTCCACTTCTCACTACTAAAACATCTGCCTCTTTTACCTTTTCTATCAACTCTTCCTTTGTTAGGTTTGTTGCCACTTCCACTTCTCCAACTTCTTCCAATATTTTTATTGCATCTTCATGTAAAGGATCTGTGATTAATATTTTAACCATAATTACCTCACCATTTTGTTTTATATTTCATTTCATCTTTCAATTTTTAATTTTCGTCTAATTGTAATCTTTATATAACCTTTATAACTGCTTATCTAATTTTATCTCTTATAATCTTATATATTTTATAATATTTACTGCCAAGCTCTTTTATTAATTTTTATTTTTATTATTAATTTTTATTAATTCCGATTATTAACTTTTATTAACCTTATTTAAGTATTGGCTTTTGATTTTTATAATTTTTTAATTATATTAATATCAGCCACAAATTATAAATCTTCTTAACAATCAATAGCAGTTATAGCAAAAAACATCTAATATCAAAAAAGCATGATTCGTATTAATTAACTTTTTTATATTAAATAGGAAATAGTTTATGAGAACAACTAAGATATATAGTTAGATAGTTAAAGTGTAAATGTTAGGTGATCTTATGGATGCAGTTTTAATATTGGAAGATGGGACAGTTTTTAGAGGTAAAGGTTTTGGAGCAGAAAAAGAGATTTTTGGAGAACTGGTTTTTACAACAGTTATGACTGGCTATGTTGAGGTTTTAACAGACCCCTCTTATAAAGGACAAGTTGTTATGATGACCTATCCGTTAGAGGGTAATTATGGAGTTAAAAAGGACTGGTTTGAATCAGATGGGGTAAAGGCAGAAGGATTTGTAGTTAGAGAATTAACTGGAAAGGAGTTGGATGATCTTTTAAAGGAGTATGATATTCCAGGTATTCAGGATATTGACACCAGATTTTTAACAAGAAAGATAAGAGATAAGGGAGTTGTGAAGTGTTGTTTAAAAGTCGGAGAGAGGATAGAAGATAGTGAAATTGAAGATCTTTTAGAGAGAGTTAAGAAATATAAGGATATTTCAGATATTGATTTGGTTCCAATGGTTTCAACGAGGGATGTTGTAGTTCATAAAACATCAGATCCAAGGGCAAGATGTGTTCTGTTGGATTGTGGCGTTAAAATGAACATTATTAGATGTTTATTGAATAGAGGTTGTGAAGTTATTCAAGTTCCTTACAACACAAGTTATGATGAGATATTAAATTATAATCCAGATTTCGTTCTAATATCTAATGGTCCAGGAGATCCTGCACGACTAAAAGAGGTTATTAAAAATATTAAGAATTTAATAGGAGTTGTTCCGATAACTGGAATTTGTCTTGGCAATCAACTCATTTCACTGGCTTTTGGAGGAAAAACATATAAAATGAAGTTTGGACATAGGGGAGGAAACCAGCCAGTTAAAGATTTAGAGACAGAAAAAGTTTATATAACATCTCAAAATCATGGCTTTGCTGTTGATGAAAACACTCTTCCAGATGATTTAGAAGTTAGCTTTATAAATTTAAATGATAGAACAGTTGAAGGAATAAAGCACAAAAATTTGCCAATATTTTCTGTTCAATTCCACCCAGAGGCAAGACCTGGGCCTCACGATACGATGTTTTTGTTTGATGAGATGATAAAATTAAAAGATAGGAAATAAATAATAATGAATAATAGACAATGAAATTGATTGATAAATGCCTCTATTAAAATACTTAACAATTTTTACACCATACATATTTCATTTGTGTATTTTATTTTTCCAATAAATATTAAATTTAAATTAAAATTTAAATTATGTAAAAATAATCAAAGTGATTATTATGAATTTTTTTGAGAAATATGCAAATTTAAAGAAAAAATATCATATAAAAAAGGAAAAACCCAAGGTTGTGGTTGTTGGAAGAAGTAATGTTGGAAAATCAACTTTCGTTAAATTAATGACTGGGAGAAAAGATGTTAAAGTTGGAAAAAGGCCAGGATTAACATTAAAAATTAACGAATATGATCTTGGGGATTATATATTAGTTGATTTACCGGGATTTGGTTATATGTCAGGCCTCCCTAAAAATGTGCAGGAAAAAATAAAGGATGAAATAGTCCACTATATTGAAAATAACGCGGATAAGATAGCTACCGCAGTCCAAATAATTGATGCAAAGTCGTTTTTTGAAATTGTTAAGAGATGGGATGAGAGCGGGGAAATACCTATCGATTTGGAGATGTTCGATTTTATAACCGATCTTAAAATAAGCCCAATTCTCGTGGTTAATAAAATGGATAAGATAAAAAAAGAGGACTGGGATACAGTTTTAGATGGGATATGCGAATTTTTCAAATGCTCTCCACCATGGAAACAGTGGAAATTTATAGTTCCAGCAGTTTTAAAGAAAGGGCAGGGGATTGATGAAATAAAAAAGAGAATTAAGGAGAGAGTTGATCTATTTAAAAAATTAAAAGTAAAAAAGCACTAAGTATTAAACTCTTTTTAACCAATCTAAATCGTTTTTATGGAGATCTCTAATATCCTTTAACCCAAATCTAAGCATAGCCAACCTGCTAAATCCGATCCCCCAAGCTAAAACTGGCTTTTTGATTCCAATCGGTTCTAATACTTCCGGCCTAAAAATTCCAGCTCCTAAAATCTCTAACCACCCTCTACCCTCCAAATAAACCTCTGCCTCTAATGATGGTTCAGTAAATGGGAAATAAGCAGGTCTAAATCTAACCTTTTCAAACCCTAATCTTTTTAAAAACTCTTTTAAGACACCAATTAAATTATTAAAATTAACATCCTCTCCCATTATAATTCCTTCACACTGATAAAACTCTGGTAAGTGTTTATAGTCGATTGCCTCGTTCCTAAAAACCCTATCAATGCAGAAAACTTTATGTGGTTTTTCTTTTTCTTCTTCAGATAATGAGGCCAAATATCTTATTGATGAAGAGGTCGTATGTGTTCTTAAAATCAATCTCTTTGAAATATCTTCATTGAATTTATATTTCCAGCATCTTTCATGGACTTTTTTAACACTATTTAGCAGATCTTTTGGAATTTCTCCTTCTTTTGGATACTTTAGAAAGAATGTATCCTGCATTTCTCTTGCTGGATGATCCTGTGGTTCGAACAGCATATCAAAGTTCCAAAACTCTGTTTCCACAATTGGACTTTTTACTTCTTTAAAACCCATTGCTAACAAGATCTCCTTAACTTCCCTAATAATCCTTGTTAAAGGATGTATTTTAGCAGGATATACTGGTTTAGTTGGTATTTTTACATCGTAGGGTCTGATATATGCTTTCTTCCATTTTCCGCTTATTATAATATCTCTTGTTAACTGAGTTATTTCTTCTTCAATCTCAATAGGTTTTTTTATAAACTCTTTTCCTTTTTCAGTTAGTTTTATTGTTATCTTCTTTTCCTCATCAATTTTAACAAATCCTCTTTTTCTTAAAATATCAACTATTTTTTTCTCTTCCTCATCGAGATTATCGAGGTTTAAACCATCTTTTATTTTTTCTAAGAGTTTTTCTTCATCATCATCATAATCCAAGTTTTCAAAGATAATTTTCCCCCTCTCTATTTTAGCAATGTTTTTTCTTTTTATTGCCCCCAATGCTGCGTTTATTTCTTCTTTTGGAAGTATATCCTTTAGGTTTTTAATCTCGATCTCTGATAGATTATGCTCCTTTAAATATTTGGCAATTTTTCGTTCTGGGAATTCATCGTTTTTTGCAATTTTAACGATCTTTCTTATTTTTTCCTCGCTATCTACTAAACCCTTACCTTTTAGCCATAAAGATACCCTTAAGATTTTTTCTTTTGGCATATAATTTTCTAATTCCTCTAAGTTGAACTCTTCCTTTCCCTGATCTTGAAATATCTTTAACAATCTCTTTTCATCAATGTGTAGCTCCATATTATCCTCCTGTTTTTGTTTTATTTGTTTTTTTATAGATTATAATCATTATATAAATCTTCATACCTTTATAACTTTTTTAAATAATTGTATTGAACTTTTATAATTTTTTATACTACTTTTTATAAATTTTTTATAAAATTCGGATATGGGTGTTGATTAACTACTTAATAATAAACACTCTCATAATAAACATTTAATATTTAATAATTTTAACTTTAAAGTTTAAAGATTATTACTAACAGTACAGGAAGGGATGGGTTATGATTTTAAAAAATTGCAAAATCTTAGATAGGGATAGAATTACTGAAGGAGACATATTGATCGGAGAGGATGGAAAAATAAAGAAAATTTCACGTTTTATTGAATCTAATAATGAAGACGTTTTGGATTTGAATGGATTAGTGGTTATTCCGGGGGTTATAGATGCTCATGTCCATTTTAGATGGGGGGAAGAAAAAAAAGAAGATTTTTTAAGTGGTAGTTTGGCAGGAATAAACGGAGGAGTTTGTTTTGCAATAGATATGCCTAATAACACCCCTCCTATAACTACGAAGGAACTCTTCTACAAAAAACTTGAAGAATGTAAAAATAAGAGTAAAATAAACACTTTTTTAAATTTTGGGATTACTGAAAGCAACTATCTTGAGACAGTTGAGGAAGCAAAGGCGTATAAAATATTTATGGTTAAATCTGTTGGGGACTTATTTATTAACGAGTATTCAAAATTGAAGGATATTCTAAGCCAAAATAAGCTCTTTTGCATTCACGCAGAGCATAAAGACATAATAGAAGAAAATTTAAAAAAATATAAACTTGAAACTTGGGAAGATCACTGCAAAATAAGGGATAAAAGATCAGAAGTAGAAGCGGTAAAAGAGGTTTTAAAAAACTTGGAAATTATCGATAAATTAAATAGATTTAAACCACACATTCATTTTTGCCATATTTCTACAAAATTATCTCTTCAATTAATAAACAAGGCAAGACAAACACTGAAAAATGTAAAAATAACTGTGGAAGTTGCTCCTCATCATATATATTTGAATAGGGAGATGGCTGAGGATCTCAAAGGATTTGGAAAATTCAATCCTCCTCTAAGGGAAAAAGAGGATAATATCGCATTAATTAACGGGATAATAAAAGGGGAGGTAGATATTATCGCATCAGATCACGCTCCTCACACGTTAGAAGAAAAACTTAGGGATGTTAGACACTGCCCTTCTGGAATACCCGGAATAGAGACGATAGTTCCTTTAACTCTAAATTTGGTAAGTAAAAAAATCATTGACTTGACAACGGCAGTAAAGATTTTATCTTCAAACCCTGCCAATATTTTTAAAATAGATAATAAAATTAGAGAAAACAATTTTGCAAACCTAACGATCATTGACTTAAAAAAAGAGGTAAAAATTAATGCTGAAATGTTCAAATCAAAGGCAAAATTTAGTCCATTTGATGGTTGGAGGGTTAAAGGAGTTCCGATCTATACCGTGGTTAATGGAAGGTTGTATGAAACATGTTATTAACCAATATAAAAATAGAAAAATATATAAAAACAAACGATGATATTATTAAATGTTAAATGATTTAAACAGAGAAAATTAGATATTAAAAATTAGATAGCAAATATTTGGTTGGTGAGAGGATGGTAAATTTTGATCAGGAGAAGATGTTAAAGCCGGCAATTATTGGAGGGCTTGTAGGAATGGTTCTTGATGTTGTGTG
>JAADDS010000008.1 GCA_013153845.1 Methanococci archaeon
ATAAAAAAGAATTAAAAGAAAAATATAAAGTTAAGTCAATTGCTATATTTGGTAGTTATGCAAGGGGAGAGCAAAAAGAAACATCAGATATAGACATATTAATTGACTACTACGAGCCAATAAGTTTATTGAAATTGATAGAGTTAGAGAATTATTTATCTGATTTATTGGGAATTAAAGTTGATTTAATTACTAAAAACTCCATCCACAACCCTTATGTAAAAAAATCCATTGAAGAGGATTTAATTTATATTTAATGGTGGTTAAATGCCTAAGAGGGATATAAAGGCATTTTTATATGATATTTTATCCTACATGGATGATATAATTAACTTCACTAAAGATATGGACTATGAAGAGTTTATAAACAATAAAGCAATAAAATATGCAGTTATTAGGTGCTTAGAAGTTATTGGAGAGGCAGTTAAAAAGATACCAGAGGATATTAGAGATAAATATCCGCACGTTCCATTTAGAGAATTGGCTGGAATGAGAGATAAACTAATTCATCAATATTTTGGTGTAGATTATTTAACCGTTTGGGAGACAGCAAAATATGAGATTCCTGAGATAAAGAAAGAGTTTGAAAAAATTATAAAAGACATTGAGGGAGAGGATGAAAACACTCTCTGAAATAAAAGAAATCCTAAGAAAGCATAAAAAAGAATTAAAAGAAAAATATAAAGTTAAGTCAATTGCTATATTTGGAAGTTATGCAAGAAATGAACAGACAGAAAAAAGCGATATTGACATATTAGTAGAATTTTATAAAACTCCTGACTATCTCAAATTCTTTGAGTTGGAGGATTATTTATCTGATTTATTGGGAGTTAAAGTTGATTTGGTTATTAAAGGAGCAATAAAAAATCCATACATTAAAAAATCCATTGAGGAGGATTTAATTTATGTCTAAGAAAGATGTTAGGGCATTTTTATATGATATCTTAGAGAATATGAAAGATATTATTGACTTCACCAAAGATATGGATTATGATGAGTTTTTAAAAGATAAAAAGACGCAAAAAGCAGTGATTAGAAGCTTAGAGGTTATTGGAGAGGCAGTTAAAAATCTTCCAGAGGATTTTATAAATAAATATCCGCAAGTTCCATGGAAAGGCATGGCAAGGTTGAGAGATAAGTTAATTCACCATTATTTTGGAATAAATTATGAGATTATTGGGATATTGTAATTAATAAAGTTCCAAATGATATAAAAGAGTTTGAAAAAATTATAAAAAGACCTTGAAGGAGAAGATGAAAACACTCTCTGAGATTAAGGAGATATTAAGAAAGCATAAAAAACTTAGAATATATTAAAGTTAAATTATTAAAGAGAGGAAATATGAGAAATTTTCCCAATCATTGAAGGAGAACCAAATTTAATTTATTTCATCTACAGCCCTATAAACTCAGGAAAATTACCTTAAATAATGAATATTTTATAAGAAATAGTTATTAACATATTAAAACTATTTAATTAAAGAAAACTAAGAAATTGAAGATACCATGATAAATAAGATTAGAGAATTTTTAGTTAAGAAAAATATCCTATTCTTAAATCCAAAAAAGGAACTTTAATTTTTGTTTGGAACACTATAAAAAATAATTTAACAGGGAGAGATATTATGGAGCAAAAATTAGCAAAACATGGCATAATAATGATATTTTTTAGTTTATCAACAGCATTTTTTAACTATCTTTATCAGCTTTTTATGGGTAGGTTGTTGATTCCAGAGGAGTATGGAATTTTATTTTCTTTAATAAATATTTTTTATATTTTTAGTGTTTTATCAGCAACAGTTCAGACCACCATGGCAAGATACTCTTCCCGATTAAAAGCAAAAAATCAATTTAGCAAGATTTCTTACTTTTGGAGATACGCTCTAAAGAAATCTTTTATATTTGGATTGATAACAACAATTTTATTTTTTATAATAACCCCACTCCTGTCAAATTATCTTCACTTTCCTTCACAAATGCCTGCGTTTATACTGTTCTCCTCTTTATTGTTTGCCTATGCAATGCCCACAAATCAAGGAATTTTACAAGGATTACAAAGATTTATTCCATTGGGAATTACTCAAACACTTTGGTCGTTTTTAAAATTTATACTGGGGGTTTTATTGGTCTATTTTGGTTTTGGTGTTAGTGGAGCGTTAGCTCCCTTTTTAATTGCAAATATAATTGTTTTTCTAATTTCTTTCTACTTCTTAAAAGATTTAATAAAAATAAATCCAGAACCATTTAGGATCGCTAATCTTTATAAATATTCAACTTTAACATTGTTGGCATTATTAACCTATACTACAAGTTTTTCAATAGATACGATCTTAGCGAAACACTATCTAACTGATTTTTTAGCTGGAATTTATTCATCCGTCTCCGTCTTGGGAAAAATAATCTTGTTTGCCCCTGGTGGCATAGCAGTAGTTTTATTTCCCAAAGCATCAGAATTAAAAGAAAAAGGACTTAATCATTTTAATTTATTTATAAAAGCACTAATATTGACTATTGTCTTAACAATACCTGCATTACTATTATTCAAACTATTTCCAGAACTAACTATAAAAATTATATTTGGAGAGAAATACTTAAAAGCAATTCCATACTTATTTAGATATAGCTTAGCAATGTTTTTCTTTGCAATTTCTGGGTTAATGATGAATTATCTTTTATCGTTAGGAATAACAAGAGTGGCTTATGCTCTAACTTTTAGTTTAGCAATTGAAATTCTGGGAATTATTATATTCCATCAAAATATAAATCAGATTGTAGATATTGTTTTATCAATATCAATATTGTCGGTTGTTATTCAATTGCCCTTCTTAATAGAAGTTTGGAGGAGGCGAAAATTATGAATCTCTTTATGAAATATAAAAAGTATGGAATTCCCATAATATACCTTCTACTGTCTTTGATCATATTGGCCCCATTTTTTTCTGGAAAATATCTATTCTTGTTAGATATGCTACCAGATATTAACCATCAAAATATGATAAATAATTTTTATGGACTTACGTCTCCCTCTTACGGAGGAACCCTACCACTTAATATAATAAACGTCATAATTCCCGCATATATTTTTCAAAAACTACTGTTGTTATTTATCTTATTTTTCAGTGGGTATTCGGCTTATTCACTGGCAAAAAAATTAACAAACTCAGAAATTGGAAGTTTTTATGCAGGGATTTTATATATGATCAATCCTTACACCTATATAAGAATAATTGTTGGGCATTGGTTTATTTTATTTGCATACAGTTTATTACCATTGGGAGTTAAATATTTTATTGAATTGTTAGAAAACAAAGATAAAAAATCCATTATAAAAGCAACCTTGATAACTTCACTTATAGCTTTTAATGCACATACCTTATTTATGGCATTTATGGTTTATGGGATAATATTTACCTTAAAATTAATAAAGGAAAAATCTATAAGTTTATTAAAGCCAGTTAGTTTATTTGCATTATCCTTCACTATGATAAATGTTTATTGGTTAGTCCCTCTGTTGACTGCAAAGTCATCATCGTTAGTAAATTATATAACAATTCATGATTTATACGTTTTTGCTCCAAAAGTTGATTCTTTCTCAGCATTATTTACATTAGCGAGTATGTATGGGTTTTGGAGACCTGCTTATACTTATGCGAAGGATTATCTTCCATTTTGGGAAATATTATTTGTTATAATAATATTCCTTTCAGTTCATGGATTTTTATCATACTACAAAAATAGAAAAGTTGGAATTTATGTTATATCTTTTGCTTTGATTTGGTTTGTTGGATTATTTTTTGCTACTGGAATAACAGGGCCATTTAAAAGTATATTCCAATTCCTCTTTGATCATATATTTATTTTAAAAGGAATGAGAGATACCCAAAAATTCGTTACTTTAATAGTTTTGTCTTACTCGATCTTGGGAGCTTTTGGTCTTAAAGAGATTGTTAAAAGTATAAACTCGAATAAAGTAAAAAAGATTATAGCGATTTTCTTTATTACAATTCCTTTAATCTACTCTTTCACATTCTTTAATGGTTTTGATAATCAAATTAAATCAACTGATTATCCAAAAGATTGGTATCAAGTAAACAACTTTTTAAATAAAGATAAGGATAATTTTAACATCCTGTTTTTCCCATGGCATTTATATATGGATGTTCACTGGGTCCCAAATAAAGATAAAAGAATAGCAAACCCCTCCCAAACATTCTTTGATAAATATGTTATATTTGCTAAAAATTTAGAAGTTCCAGGAATATATACTGAAATTTATACACCTTACCAAAGTTATATCGCATATCTTCTACAAAATCGGGATAAAATACACAATTTTGGTTCGTTGGTAGCTCCTCTTGGAGTTAAATATATTTTATTAACAAAAGAAGTTGATTATAAAAACTACAACTTCCTATTTAAACAGAAAGACCTAAAATTAGTTTTAGAGACAGAAAACTTCTATGTATTTAAAAATGAAAGGTATAAAGGGAAGATCTATTCAGTTGAAGGCGTTAAATATGTAAAAAACATTAATGATCTCATAAATTTGAGTAATAAAGAAGATATATCCAAAGAACTAATAATAATTGGAAGTGGAATTAATAAAACTTCGGATAAATGGAAACCACTACACTATAAAGAGATAAATCCTGCAAAGTATGTTATTGAAGATAAACCTTTAAAATATGTAATATTTACAAATGAATATTCGAAGGATTGGAAATTAGATGGAGAAAGCCCAATGGAAGCTTATGGTGTCGTTAACGCTTATAAAATAAAAGAAAAAAGGGATAAATATGTAATAACCTATGAAAGATTTTATAGGACATGCCTACCCTCTTATATAATTTCCTTAATATCGTTAATAGTATGTATCATCTATTTAATTAAAGAAAAAATCAGATAAAAATAATATCCTCTGCTTACCGTATATAAAATATCTTTAGCTAATACGTAGTGTAATTAAATTATTAATAAATTAATCTTTTATATTATTTTATTTTGTTGTTATACTTGTTAAATCATAAAAACAAATATTAAAAGCACAATAATAGTGAAACTATGCTCAAAAACCTATTAAATAAAATTGAAAAATTAAGAAATGGAGAATTAGAAGGGTTTAAGATTTTAAAAGAGCATATTCAAAGTTTGGATGAATTTCAATATCAACAAATAATAGATAGATTGAAATTTCAGATTGAGATCGTTGAAAAATACAACCCAAAGGTTAGGCCAGCAATAGATCCTGTTGTATCGACAGAACTCGGGATTTATAGGAGATTGGATGATTTTGAAGTTGGAAAGCTTTTAGATTATCCAGAGTGTTGTATAAAATCGTTTGTTGAGGAGGTTAGAATATCAATAGATAGAGATCATTTAAAAGAAGTCGAAGAAATGAGAGATGATTTGAAAAATAAAGGAGTTTATGCGATAGTTTTACCCTCTGGTTTCATTCCTTGCAGTTTAAGATGCGAAGAGGCAATAAAGAGGGGCTATATTGGATATTTAAATAAGGAGGAGTTTGATAAGATATTGGAACTTGAAAAGGAGTTAAAGGAAAAGATCAGGCATTGGCATTTTGGATATGAGGATTACTATGAAAAAATAATATTATAAAAATATATTAATATTATAAGAGAATGTTTTTAACTTCTTTAATTTTTTTATATTTTATGTTTTTAATTATCTTAATCAATTTTTACGACTTTTATTAAAATTTACACGTTGCTGAAAGGTTATACTTGCAATACGATATAAACCTTATATACAAATATGTGAATTTATATGTAAATTATGATGTTAGAAAAGACATAAATAACACTGAAAATAAAGAATGAGCCAAAATCAAAAAGTTGATTAAAAATTTCTGGTGTTGATTATGTATATAATTATAGCAGGAATCGGAAGAGTTGGCTACACTTTGGCCAAATCGCTTTCTGAAAAAGGTCATGACATTGTATTGATAGATTCTGATAGAGAGAAGTGTAAAAAGGCCTCTGCGGATATAGATGCACTTGTGATCAATGGGGACTGCACAAAAATAAAAACATTGGAAGATGCAGGAATAGAGGATGCAGATATGTATATAGCCGTTACTGGAAAGGAAGAGGTTAATTTAATGAGCACACTGTTAGCCAAGAGTTGCGGAGTAAAGAAAACGATAGCAAGGATTTCTGAAATTGATTATAAAGATGTATTTGAACGTTTAGGTGTGGATGTGGTTATCTCTCCTGAACTAATAGCTGCTAATTATATAGAAAAACTAATCGAAAGGCCAGGAATATTGGATCTAACTATCGTAGGAAGAGGAGAAGCAGAGATATTGGAATTTATTATTCCAGAGAAAGCAAAAGTGGTAAATAAAAAAATTAAGGAGCTTGGAAGGCCAAAAGATTATTTAATAATTGCGGTTTATGATGGAGATGAATTAAAAATTCCAAGTGGAGATACAGAACTTAAAGCAGGAGATCGAGTTTTGGTTTTAGTTAAAAAAGATGCTGCTGATGCAATAAGAAAGATGTTTTTAGAGGATTAAGTTGTTGGGTTTAAATGATAAAAAGAATGAATAAAAAGAAGGAAGGATAGACGTTATAATATTTATAACGTTATAATATTAGTATATTACACATAATATTACATAAAATTACAGATAGGGGGATTTTTATGGAGAGGGTCAGAGTTATTTCACCATGCACATCAGCAAATTTAGGAGTAGGATTTGATGTATTTGGTTTATGTCTAAAAGAGCCGTATGATGTAGTAGAGGTTAAAAGGATTGATGAAAAGGAGATAATTATAGAGATGGATGACAAAAACATTCCAACAGAGCCGAATAAGAATGTTGCTGGAATTGTAGCAAAAAAGATGATGGAGGATTTTAACATCGAAGAAGGAATAAAAATAACAATAAAAAAAGGGGTTAAGGCAGGAAGTGGATTGGGAAGCTCTGCTGCCTCATCAGCAGGAACGGCTTTTGCGATAAACGAACTGTTTAATCTTAATTTAGATAAGTTGAAGTTAGTTGATTATGCTTCTTATGGGGAGTTAGCTTCTTCGGGAGCTAAACATGCAGATAACGTAGCTCCTGCAATATTTGGAGATTTTACAATGATAACAAACTACAATCCATTAGAAGTTTTACACATCCCAATTGATTTTAAGATGGATATATTAGTAGCAGTTCCAAACATCTCAATAAACACAAAAGAAGCAAGGGAGATCTTACCAAAGAGTGTTAATTTAAAAGACCTTGTGAATAATGTTGGAAAGGCCTGTGGTATGGTTTATGCACTATACAATAGAGATAAAGAATTATTTGGAAAGTATATGATGGAGGATAAAATTATAGAGCCAGTTAGAGGAAAATTGATTCCAGATTATTTTAAGGTTAAAGAGGAAATTAAAGATAAGGTTTATGGAATTACTATAAGTGGTTCGGGCCCTTCAATTATCGTATTTCCAAAAGAAGAGTTTATTAAAGAGGTTGAAGATGTTTTAAGAGATTATTATCAAGATGTGATAAAAACAGAGGTTGGTAAAGGAGTAGAAGTGATTTAATTTATAATTTAATTTAAGTAAATTAATGAAATTGAAATAGGAAGATAAAGAGGAGATGATGTATGATCATTACAGAGGGAGAGATAACCTTTGAAATTCCGGATCATTTAACGATAACTAAAAAAGATGAAGTATTTTATAATCCAAAAATGAAAACATGTAGAGATATAAGTTTAGCGGTAATTCAAGCATTTATAAACAAATATTATAAAGATAAAGAGATAAAAATAGCAGATGCCCTTTCTGGAACAGGAATCAGAGGATTAAGGTATGCAAAAGAACTTAACGCAAGAGTTAAAGTTTTTTTAAATGACATAAATCCAAATGCATATAGAAAGATCCTACAAAATGCTAAGTTAAATGATATTTCAAATATAGAGGTCTCAAATGAAGATGCAAACACATTTCTTTCTCGACATTTTAGATTTTTTGATATTGTAGATATAGATCCCTTTGGTTCTCCATCTCCATATATAGATCAAGCAATAAGATCTCTAAAAACAAAAAACGCGCTCTTATGTTTAACTGCAACAGACACATCCGCACTGTGTGGTAGGGCTAAGAAGTCATGTTTAAGGAAATATCTTGCAGTTCCGTTGAGAAGTAAGGACTGTCATGAGTTTGCTTTGAGAATATTGGCTGGCTATGCTATGAGAATGGCCACAAAGTATGAACTCTTTTTAAAACCAATTTTTTGTCATGCAACTGATCACTATGTTAGGGTTTATCTTATCACAGATAGAGGGGCTAAAAAAGCAGATAAAACATTTAAAATGCTCGGATATGTTAAGGATTATGATGGAATTAAAGAAGTAAGGAATTATGGAGGAGAGGGATTTTCGGGCCCTCTGTATATTGGCAATTTATATGATTCAGATATTGCAAAAGAGGCCTTAGAGATCGCAGAAAAGAGGGGATTTGAGAAAAGGGTCTTAAAGATTCTAAAATTAATATATGATGAATCAAAGTTAGGTCAGATAGGATGTTATGACATTCATCAGATCAGTAAAGTTTTAAAAACGTCTCCTCCACCTATGAGTGAGATAATTTCCACATTGGAAAATAACGGATTTTATGCAACCATTGCTCATTACAATCCGAAAGGGATAAAAACTAATGCATCACTAAAAGATGTTATTGAAATAATTTTAAAATATAA
>JAADDS010000030.1 GCA_013153845.1 Methanococci archaeon
AATAATGCTGATTAGTGTGGATAATATGCCAATCCATATTAATCTTTTTTAAAACCCTAATTATTGGGGAAAGTTTTATAATCTCAGGCCTTGTTCCCAAAATAATAGAAAACTTCATTCTATCTCCTCAAAAATCAGGAATTCTATTTAATTATTGCCTCTGTATAAGGTATTTAATGTTTTTTGTTTCTTTCCAAAAATATATTTGCAGATGTAAATTATTGAAGGTTTTTAGAATATAAAAAGATCGTGTATAGATCAACACTTTATATAGGACAAAACCATTATCTTCCTTTTTCATATATAAATTCATCTTTAAAATATTTTAAGGATTTAATAATTCCCAACTGTAAAGTGAAAATTTTAAAAACGAATAAAAACGAATAAAGAAGTATTATTTAGCAATGAACGGTGTTGCAGTGTTATTTTCTATATTGTATTTTAAGAAGAAGTGTGTTTTTCTTCCTTTAAATGCTTCGGGATGCATTATTGTTGCTAAATCCATTATAACTTCGTCAGTTTTTAATAATCCAAGTTGCCAATAATCCTCACTCTCACAAAATACTCTACCATTTTTAACTGCTTTAAATGTTTCATAACCAGGATTGTCTTTTTTAAACGTTGTGAGCCATTTTACACTCGAAGGAATAACCCAGACATCTGCATTTCTTGCCCTCTCAGCAAACGTCTCGTAGTCAATTTTTGCACTACCTGTTCCATTTAGATCTTTAAAGATGTAATCTCCGTTGCAGTATATTGTTATCTCTTTGGCAACGTAGGAGTTGTTTTCAGGAACATAGCATCCCCATTGTGAATTATAACCCCATGCAACTGTAACTTTTGGACAGTTTTTAGTTTTATTCATAACCATTAAACAGTTATCCACTATTTTATCAAAGTATCTTTTTGCTTCTGGTTCTTTGTTATAGAAGGCGGCAAACATTTTAACCCATTCACATCTACCAAGTGGATCGTTTTCCAAATATTCTGCATCTGCAACGTAGGTAATTCCTAACTCTTTACATTTTGATATGACTTTATTTCCATCATAGCCGGGGTAAACAAATATAACCTGTGGTTTGAGTTCAATGATCTTATCCCAGTTTGGATTACTTGTTGAACCAACATCGATTATTGATCCATTTTCCAACCCTTCTTTTATGTTATTAAAATACCACTTGTATGCTTTTCCCCACATTATTCCTTTAACTGATCCTATAACTGAACCGTCGTTGTTTATGGCCTCCATTAATGCAATTTCAGTTGAACTCATTACCACTACTCTCTTTAATGGAACATTTATAACTTTAAAATTGTCTCCTAACTTTTCTTTTGCCCAGCTTGGAACTGGCTCAGATGCATTTTTTAATAGGAATTTCTGACCTAATGCATCAATTAACACTTTGTATGCCCACTTATCTCCATTAGTGTAGGGATTTACTTCATTTCCATTTTTATCATAATATGTTAATTTAAAATTTTTTGCATATTCAACAATAGGTGTTTTTATTTGGGAGTTTGTTATATTTTTTGTGATATTTATAGTGCTGTGGGATAATGATGTTGAATTTATAATGTTATTATTGGGATGCTCGCTATTTACGCATCCTGACAACATACTCATAAAAACTACTACAAACAATATGCAAAAGGTAAGAAATTTTTTCATTTCACTCCCTCCGTTAGTTTTATTAAATTTTAACTTAAAGTGATCTTTATATTTAGTTCATTTATCTTTACATAGTTGTTCTATATAAATTTTTATTTAATGTTTTAATAATATATCAACAAATTTTATAGTAAAACTAATAAATTAATGAATAAACGGTTATTTAATAAATAAACATGCTAAAATAATAAAAAATCATAGAATATATTAGAAATTAAGATATTAGAAAATAAAAATTCCACATAATACTTAAAATAAAACAATAATACAACAAGATAAAATAAAACAAAATTTTTAATGTTTTGGGTGTAATCATGCAAGTTAAAAGATATTTAGCAATTATCTCAATTTTAAGTTTGCTTTTAATAGTTTCTTCTATTTATAGCATAAAATTAGGAACTATCCCTATAAAAAATAAAGAATTGGTAAATTACTTTATTAAGGGAACAACTGGAAATCAAATAAAAGATAGAATCATATTTTATCTAAGATTACCGAGAACTATTGGAGCAGTTGTTGCTGGGATTGCCATTGCATTGGCAGGGATTTTAATGCAGGGCTATTTTAGAAACCCATTGGCAGATCCCTACTTAATGGGAGTTGCAAGTGGGGCATCTTTGGGTGTTGTTTTATATATATTTACCTACATGCTCTTTAAATTGGGGATTCCTCATAACATCTATGGATTTATAATATCTGCATATATTGGGGCATTTATAACGATGTTTGTAGTAATAAATATTGCAAGAGTTGTTAAACAGGTCTCAACTTTGTTAATTTGCGGTTTAATGATCGGATCAATTGCTGCAGGATTTTCCACTATTGTTATTTATTTAGGAAATTACATTGGAGAAGAAAATAGCGATCTTTCAAGCTTTTTGATGTGGGAAATGGGTTCAGTAAATAATCTAACATGGGATATGATAATTATAATGGCTTTAATTATAATTCCACTCTCAATTTTAACCTACATCTTTCTATCAAAAAAATTGGATGCAAATTTATTAGGGGAGAAGTATGCGATCAGTGTAGGAGTTGATATAAAATCTTTAAGGACGTGGCTTATTATTCTCTCTTGCGTTTTAACTGCAACGGTTGTAGCATTTACTGGGCCTATTGCATTTATTGGAATAACATGCCCAATACTTGCAAGAATGATCTGTGGAACTTCCAAACATATCTATGTAATTCCAATAACTATGCTCTTAGGAGCTGTATTTTTAGTTGTTGCAGACATATTAACAAGACCTGGAGTTTTAATATCATCGACTAATGTTCTTCCTTTACTCTGTCCTCTTTCAATAATCGGATCACCAATAGCAATTCTTATATATTTAAAAATAAGAAAAATGGGGATTTAAATGAATAGAGTTGGAATTTTATCAATTTTATTTGTTTTATCTTTAATATTGCCCTTTACTGCCTTATATCTGGCTGGTGATACTCATTTAATAACTTTAAAAGATATAGTAGATTTTCTATTAACAGGAACTACAGGAGATAAGTTTAAGGATATAATAATAAAAGATATTCGACTACCCCCAATAATTGGAGCGGTTCTTATAGGTTTAACGTTGTCAGTAGCTGGATTAATGCTTCAAACGCTATTTAGGAATTTATTAGCTTCCCCATACACAACTGGAATCTCCTCTGGAGTTTTAATGGTTGTTGCACTGGTTATATTTGTTGATTCCCTTTCACATCTGTTTGAGATTTTTGGAGAGAAAAGTATTTTAGTTGCTGGATGGTGTGGAGGAATCTTTTCAATGATCTTGCTGATTATCATTGCTTTGAGAGTTAGAGAGGCAAATGGAGTTATAATTGTTGCTTTATTGCTGAGTTATTTCTTTATGGGGTTAAGAGCTTATTTGATTGCAAATGCTGAAGAGTTGAAGATTCAAGAGTATTGGGGATTTACAGTTGGTTCTTTATCTAAGATAACTTTGGGAGATATTATTCCAATGACAATATGCTCAATTATATTTATTATTGGAGTTATGTTTTTGATAAAGTCCTTAAACGCCCTACTGTTTGGAGAACAGTATGCGAAAAGTTTTGGGTTGGATATAAAAAAGACACGAATTTTAATTTTATTCTTCGCTTCGTTTATAACTGGGGCTATAATTCCTTACGTAGGTTTAATTGCATTTATTGGAATTATTGCTCCATACTTAGCAAGACCATTAATAAAAACCTCTGACCATAGATATTTAGTTCCCGCAACAATGTTTTTAGGAGTTATTTTAATGGTTTCATGCCATATCCTTTCATTGAAGTATTATCTTCCAATCCACTATATTTATGGAATAAATAGGCCTGCCTCCCCTCTTCCTATTGGAGCGGTTTTGGATATATTGGGAGGGCTATTGGTTGTATATTTGGTCTATAAAGGAGAAAAGAAAATAAAGCTTGATTATTAAATCTCCTTTAAAACTGAAATATCCTCCCTATAAAAGATCATCCTCTTTTTTAAATTTTTTGCCTCTTCAATAAGCTTTAAATTTAGCTCGTTCATCTCTCCCATAGGA
The DNA here is from genome assembly GCA_013153845.1 of Methanococci archaeon. GTDB lineage: Archaea > AGJL01 > Methanococci > Methanococcales > Methanocaldococcaceae > Methanocaldococcus. The sequence goes on from JAADDS010000030.1 coordinate 4,198, forward strand.
AAGTCAGTATAAACAACAACATCCGAATTTTTTAATTCTTTTAACGCCTCTTCAAATGTTTCTTTTGATATCTTTTTATATGCCTCTTCCTCAATTATCTTAACTCCCATTGTTTCTGCTATAAAGTAGTCGGCATCATTTTTATGCAAGATGCCAACAACAACATCATATCTATTTTTAACCAAATATCTCAAAACATTAGCCCCAGTTCCCCCTCCACATATAACAAATATTTTTTTATTTTTTATTGGATTGCTTTTCAATTCAAAATAACCAATAACCTCACTATAATTGGCATTTTTTAAATCATAGAGTTCATTAACTATCTCCCTCTTCATAACATTTTCAGGATATCCATAGGCAATAACTTTATGATTCTTTATTAAAGCCATCTTGTCAGCAATTCTTAAAGCAAGTTCAATATCGTGTAGAGTAACAACAATAGCTAAATTTTTTTCATCTGCTAACTTTCTCAATAATAAAGTTAATTCAATTTTATGCTTTGCATCTAAGAATGATGTTGGTTCATCCAAGATTAAAACCTTTGGTTCTTGAGCTAATGCTCTCGCTATCATTATTTTTTGCCTTTCTCCATCACTCATTTCAAAGAAATTCTTCTCCAACAAATATTCTGCATTAACTGCCCTTGCCGATTCAATTATAATCTCCTTATCCCTCTCTGTCAATCTACCAAATAGATCGGTATATGGATGTCTTCCAATCGCTACAACATCAAAACCTGTCATGTTTCCTGGATTAACTCTCTCTGTTAGAACAACAGCCATTTCCTTTGCTAAATCCTTCGGCTTTAAATCATGAATCTTTTTTCCATTTAGATAAACTACCCCCTTCTTTGGTTTTAAATAGGTTGCAATTGTTTTTAAGAGTGTTGATTTCCCTGCTCCGTTTGGCCCTATAATGCATAAAATCTCTCCTCTATTTATCTCCAAATTTATGCCCTCAACCACCACATAGTTTCCATAACCAACTGATAGATTTTCTGCTTTTAACATAAAAATCATCTCAATGGTGTGTTTTTATATTTATTTTTTAATTTTTTGATTTATTTTTATTATTTTATTGAGTTGGGTATTCTAAGTTATATTTTTTGGGATTGTTGATTGGCTGTTTTAAGTAAAGTTATTTTTATTTGTAGTTTATTTTTGTTTAGAAATTTTAAATAGTTTTCTTAAATATTTTTAAGTGGATAGTAAACTTTATATTATCTATTCGGGATAATATCTTACGTGGTATTACATTATTAGAAATGATATTAATTTAATATTAAAAAATGTAAAATAAAAAATAATAAATAATAAATGCAGAAGTCAAATATGAGAAGCCAATAAACTATAAAAATATAAAATAATTTTGGGGAGATTATGGCAAAGAAAATCTATATTTTTTTATCTTTTATGGTTGTCTGTCTTTTAGTAGGACTTTCAGGATGTGTTAAAAACAATAACACTCCTCATTATCAAAATGAGACATCTGCTGTTAAATTCGCAGAGAAATTTGAACTTTATCCCCACTGGAACGAAGGATACTGCTTAGTTGTCGATTCTGAAGGGAACAAGTTCTTATTAGTTGAAGGAAATAATAAGACCCCAAATATTTCAGCAAAAGTGATAAAAGTTCCTGTAAAAAAGATAGTTACTGATTTTTACTGTCCTATTATCTCAACGGCTGATATATTACATGCCTATCATAATACAATAGTTGGTGCTCCAAAGTATGCAATAGAAGAGTCCCCTACACTTAAAAGATTGTATAAAGAGGGAAAGGTTGTTGATATTGGTTCTCCTGGAAATATAAACTATGAGTTGGTTGCTAATCTCTCTCCAGATGTGGTATTTTTAAGTGGTTGGAAGAGTGAAGATGAAGTTGAAGAGAAATTAAAAGAGTTGGGAATAACAGTATCAAGATTTCATACTTACGAAGAGCCGACATACATGGGAAGAGTTGAGTGGATAAAATTTGCAGCTGCGTTTTGGGGTAAAAACGCGTATGATAATGCATGTAAATGGTTTAATGGAGTTGTTTCGGTTAGAGAAAATATTATAAAGAAAGTTAAGAACTCAACTGAACCAACGGTAGTTATATTTAGTTGGTCGAAGTATAGGAATATGCCGGGAATATATGGAAATGAGAGTTATTATAGCAAGATGATAGCAGATTTTAATGGAAAAAATGTGTTTTCAAATTGTAAATGTGATTTCCAATATGTTGATAAGGAGACGTTCTTTGAAAAGGCAAGAAATGCAGATGTTGTGATAATGCTGTGGTATTATAATGAAAATATCTCAAATAAAAAGCAGCTTCTTAATATAAGTCCAGAGTTTGCAGAGTTAAAAGCATTTAAGACAGGACGGTTTTATATATCACATTCAGATTACTATGTATGGGAAGCAAGGGATCCTTCTAATTATATGCTGGACTTTGCCAAAATGCTCCATCCCGAGTTATTTGGAGGAGATAATAACTTAAAATATTTCTATAAAATTTCATAAAAATAACAAAAAGATAATAAAAAAACAAAAATAAGTTGAATATTTTATTTTATATTTATTTTTTATTCCATGTATAAATTATAAATCAAACCAATAAAAGGCCAATTATTACAAAAATGTCAAGTATTAGTGTAAAAATTGCATTTATCATAACTATTTTCGTTCCTAATCTTGATCCAAACAGTGAGATGTGTAGGGGAAGAGAGTGTTTAACATATCTCGTTGAGAATGTTAAAACATTTCCAATTATTAATCCGATTATCACTTCCTTAGATGTTAATATATTCTCTTTTAATAAGCCCCCTGCCATAACTATTGCTGCCTGAACATTCACTATTTCTGTTAGAGCCAATATTCCAACATTTGGATTTAAGTGTAGTAGATCTGTTATTGGTTTAACAAATTTCTCAATATAGTTAAATACTCCTATTTTAGAGAGATAAATAACCAATGCCATCATAAAAAACATTGTAGGAATTAATCGCTTTGCAAATTTTAAAGTTCTTTTAAATGATTTTCTAAGATTTTCTTTTCGATCCATGTTCTTAATATCCAAAATCTCAGAATAGTCCCTTTTAGAGTGTAGTGATAAATATATCAATCCAATTATTGTTTTTGTAAATGCAACTCCCAATCTTATTAAAACAAACACAACCCCCGTAAAACCCAATATTGGAATCACAACAGGAATAAAAAAAGTAAATATATGCGATAGAACAGAGGGAAATGAATTTGCTAAAGAAGTGCCTATTAATTCCTTCTCAGTTATCTTTCTTTCCCTTAAGCCCTCAGCTAATATTGAATATCCTACTGTCGGGCTGAAAAAACACGCTAAAATTGAAGAGGCAGAGATTGGATTTATTTTTAACTTTTTCATTATTGGGGATAGATGATAACTCAATTTAGCCATTATGCCAGTATTCATAATATAATTCACTAAAAACATCGTTATTAACACAATTATGGATATTTTTATTGTATAGTAGATGGAGATCTCAATACTCTCTATTAAGGGTATTAAGTAGTTCATACCTGTTCACCTTTTTTGTATTATTGGACAAGTGCTATAAAAGCTTTATATGTTGTAGATTTTGAATCTTAAAGAATAAAATAAACATATTAAAATAAAAAAATTTGCGGATAACAAATAATATTAAAAATTAGAAAAATCGAAAGGGATAAATACGCATATGGGTAGAATATTGATAACTGATCAAACTCGTATCAAATAATAAATTATATATACTTTGTTTATGGAGATCATTAAAGTGTGAATAATTTAATCACACTTTTAACCTGGTGAAAAAATGCATGAATGGAAGTTGAACGAAATTGTAGATGGCAATATGTGTGCAAGATGCGGAACTTGCACGGTTGTATGTCCAAATAACTTATTAACATTCGAAGATAGGCCAAAATTAAAAGATGAATGTTTAAGAAAAGGAAATGGGATGTGTTTTGAAGTTTGTCCAAGAGTTTCATCTGGGAAATACCAAATAAAAATAAGAGAAAACTTTTTTGAAAAATACTACTATGGAAAGAGTGATATTGAAGGACAGGATGGAGGAGTTGTTACTGCCTTTTTAAAATACCTCTTAGAAAACGGAAAAATAGATGGAGCAATTGTTGTCGGAGAGGAATGTTGGAAACCAATTTCAATGGTTGTTCAAAATGCAGAAGATCTATTAAAATCCACTAAATCAAAATATGCCGTCTCAACGTTAGATGCTTTAAGAAAAGCAGGAGAAATGGGGTTAGAAAAAGTTGCTGTTGTTGGTTTGCCATGTCAAATTAACGGTTTGAGGAAATTGCAGTATTTCCCATACTTAGCAAAACATGATTTTGAACTTGGAAGAGATGGAAAGCCCGTAAAGCTACCTAAGATAGAGTATTTAATCGGATTATTCTGTATGGAAAAATTCAAATATGACAATATGAAAGAGGTTTTAGCAAGATATGGGATAAAAATAGAAGAAGTTAAAAAATTTGACATTAAAAAAGGAAAACTTATTGTTTACTTAGAAAATGATAAAAAAGAAATTAAATTAGAGGAATTTGAGGTCTGTTCTGGATGTAAGATATGTAGGGACTTTGATGCAGGAATGGCAGATGTTTCAGTGGGGTGTGTTGGAAGTCCAGATGGTTATTCAACAATCATAATAAGAACTAAAAAGGGAGAGGAGATTAAAAATGCTGTTGAGTTAAAAGAAGGTGTTGATGTAGAGGCAATTAATAAATTAAGAGATAAAAAATTAAAGAGATTTAAAAAAGAAGTTGAAAGAAGAAAAGAAACTGGAGAGTATATATCCTTCTACTGGATCGCAGATTATGGAGGGATCGGAAAGAGGGCTGATGGAAACTACTTTATAAGGATAAGAGCAAAGCCAGGAGGATGGTATAAACCAGAGGAAATAAAAGAGATTTTAAATATTGCAGAAGAATATGGGGCAAAAATAAAAATAACTGATAGAGGAGCATATGAGATTCATGGAATTAGTGGATTCGATGCGGAAGATATTGTTTTAAGATTAAGAGAGAAAGGATTATTAACTGGTTCAGAGGGGCCGTTAGTTAGAGCAACGTTGGCATGTCCTGGTGGAGGAAATTGTAGTAGTGGTCTAATAGATACAACAGAACTTGCGAAGATCATTGAAGATAAATTTAAAGAGAGACCTGCCCCATATAAGTTTAAAATTGCAATTAGCGGATGTCCAAACTGCTGTGTTAGGCCTCAAATTCACGATGTAGGGATCGTTGGTGTCAAATATCCAAAAGTAAATGAGGAAAACTGCAACGGTTGTGGAAGATGTGCTGAGGTTTGTAAGATTGAAGCGATAGATATAAGGGGAGAGATGTCTTACACAAACTACAATGTATGTATTGGCTGTGGAAAGTGTATTAAAAACTGTCCAAATGAGGCAAGAGAAGTTAAAGAAGAGGGCTATTTAGTTTATGTTGGAGGTAAAACAGGAAGAGAAGTTGTTGAAGGAATTAAAATGAGATTGATGAGTGTTGAGGAGATACTAAACTTTATTGATAAAGTGTTAGTGGTCTATGGCAAATATGCTGAGAAACCACAAAGAGAGAGATTATCAGCAGTTATGAAAAGAATTGGATACGAAAAATTCTTAGAGGATGTTAGAAAATTAATGAAAGAGTAAAAAATAGTTAAATGTCATTTTATTTTTTTAATCCTTTACACTTTCACTACTTATTTCTTTTGTTTTTTGTTTTTTATTATTTTTTATTAATTATTTTATTCTTTTGTTCTTTCCTTCATTTTGTAGTTTTTTTATTATCTTTATTATTTAGTTTTTATTGTTTTTATTTATATTGCGAGTTATAATCCTCTAAATGGTAAAACAAACCCATCCTCTTTTTCAAAACTGTAATGAACTACACTATACTCCTTAGCAAAGTTTATAACATCTTCTTTAACCTTTTCAGGATTTTCTTTATCAATTGCAATTCTTTTCATAAACTCAGCGATCTCATCCATTTCTTTTTCTTTCATACCCAATCTTGTGCATTCTTGTGTTCCTAACCTAATACCGCTTGGATTGTCTGAGTTGTTTACATCATCCCATGGCAGAAGATTTTTATTTAAAATGATGTTTGCATCTTCATACATCTTAGCCAATTCGCTTGCTGAGAATTCAATATCAGGAGAACTTGCAATATCTACAATTACCTGATGGCTTTCTGTAAAGTCCTTATGTTCGCATAAAACGTTAAAGCCCCTCTCATACAACGCCTGAGCCAGTGCTTTTGCATTTTTAATTACCTGTTTTGCATAGTCCTCTCCAAATTCTAACATCTCGGCTAATGCAATTGCCAAACCTGCTTTGTGATGTAAATGATGATTACTAACAACTCCGGGAAATACGTGGTTATCGATCTTTTCAGCATTCTCCTTTGTAGTTAATATAACACCCCCTTGAGGGCCAAATAAAGTTTTATGAGTGCTTCCCATTAAATATTCCGCTCCCTCTCTAAGAGGATCTTGGAACTGCTTCCCAGCTATTAATCCAAGGACGTGGGCTCCATCATAAGCAATTTTAGCTCCAACTTCTTGAGCAGCTTCATAAGCATCAGCTACTGGATGAGGGAATGGAAACAAAGAGCCACCGAAAAGAATCATTTTTGGTTTCTCCTCTAAGATCTTCTTTATCATTGCATCTGCATCGATATTCATCTCCTCTGGATCAAATGGATGATTTATAACTTTTAACCCCCTAATTCCCGCGGCACTAACTTTCCAATGACTTATATGTCCTCCATCTGGAACACTTAGAGCCATTAATTTATCTCCTGGCTTTGTTTCTGCAAAGAAAACAGCTAAGTTAGCAACAACACCGCTTGTTGGCTGAACATTTGCATGCTCTGCGTTGAATAATTTTTTAGCAAGATCTATACAGAGATTTTCTACTTCATCGATATATTTACAACCTTGATATAACCTTTTTCCGGGCAAACCCTCAGCATATCTGTGCATAAAATCAGTAGCACATGCTTCCCTAACTGCTAAACTTGTTATATTTTCACTTGCAATTAATTTTATACTATTTCTCATCCAATCATGCTGCTTTTTTGATATTTCTTTTATAAATTGTGGCACATCAGAGTATTTCATAACGATCCCTCCAAATATTATTTTTATAGTTTTTATTTACGAAAAAATTTTAATTATAGCATATGATCTTTATACATCTCACTACATATCTAATCTAATTTTTCAAATGTTCATAATTAATGATTAATAAATAATGTTGCAATGCTTACTTTTTGTATACTTGCTAAGATAACATTAATTAAGTTATAAAAGTTTTTGGTGTGATCATGAGGAAAGTTTGTGTTATAGATGGAGATGGTATTGGTAAGGAAGTTATTCCAGAGGCGTTAAAAGTTTTAAAAGCCCTCGGAAACTTCGAAATAATAAAAGGAGAGGCAGGTTTAGAATGTTTAAAAAAATATGGCACTGCTCTACCTGATGAAACAATAGAAAAAGCAGAAGAAGCAGATATTATTTTATTCGGAGCAATTACATCCCCTAAACCAAATGAAGTAAAAAACTACAAAAGTCCAATAATAACGTTAAGAAGAATGTTTGACCTTTACGCAAATGTTAGACCAATAAATAATTTTGGAATAGGGGAGTTGATAGGTAGATTAAACAACTACGAATTTTTAAAGGTTAAAGACGTGGATTTAGTAATAATCAGAGAAAATACGGAAGGACTATATGTTGGAAGGGAAAAAATTTTAGAAGATGATATTGCCATCTCTGAAAGAATAATAACAAGAAAAGGTAGTGAGAGAATTATAAAATTTGCATTTGAATATGCAAAAAGAAACAATAGAAAAAAGGTTTCTTGTATTCATAAGGCAAATGTCCTTAGAGTATCAGATGGGCTATTTTTAAAGATATTTAATGAGATTAAAGAGAAATATAACAATATACAAGCAGATGATTTTTTAGTTGACTCAACTGCTATGAATCTAATTAAATGCCCAGAAAAATTCGATGTTATCGTAACTACCAATTTATTTGGAGATATTCTTTCAGATGAGGCCTCTGTGCTAATTGGAGGTCTTGGTTTAGCCCCCTCTGCCAACATTGGAGATGAAAAAGCACTTTTTGAACCAGTTCATGGTTCAGCTCCAGATATTGCAGGAAAAGGAATAGCAAACCCTATGGCATCTATTTTAAGCGTTGCGATGCTATTTGATCATATTGGGGAAAAAGAAAAAGGAGATATAATTAGAGAGGCAGTAAAACACTGTATAATCAATAAAAAAACAACACCTGATTTAGGAGGAAATTTAAAAACGGCAGAGGTAGGAGATGAAATTGTAAGATATATCCTAAATAATATTTAGCGATTTAACTATCAATATAAAATTTTCAAAAAAATTTTTGGTGAAGGTCATGTTCAAATATTTTGAAACAACAGCAGATCTTGGAGTTGAAGCAGTAGGAAAAAGTTTAGAGGAAGCATTTAAAGAGGGGGCAAGAGGGTTGTATAACATAATGGTCGATGTTGATAAAATTGAAAAAAAAGATAAGATAGAGTTTGAAGTTTCAGGAGAGGACTTAGAATCCCTACTTTATGAGTTTTTAAACGAACTTCTATATTACACTGATGTTAGAAATATGGTTTTTGGAGATTTTGACATAGAGATTAAAAAAGATGCAAAAGGAAAATATCGATTAAAATGTGTTGCTTATGGAGAAGAAATAGATAAAAAGAAGCACAACATCAAAGAAGAGGTAAAAGCTGTTACGTATCACAAAATAGAGGTTAAAAAAGATAATAATGAGTGGAAGGTTAAGTATATAGTTGATCTATAACAGTCAATTCAATTTTAATATTATTACATATAATTATTAAGTATTATTAAGTTAATTTTAGATTAATTTGCCAGTGTCAAGTTAAAATGAAGGTAGTAAATAAAGATAAAGTAAAAATAACGTAAAAATAATTATAATAAAAATGAAAAAAAAGAGGTTGAGATTATGGAAGTTGCCGTTCTTTACTCTGGAGGTAAGGACTCTAATTATGCGTTATATTGGGCATTAAAGCAGGGTTTTGATGTTAAATATTTGGTAAATGTTGAGAGTGAGAATAAAGAAAGTTATATGTTTCATATTCCAAATGTGCACTTAACTGAATTGAGTTCAAAGGCAGTTGAAATTCCGTTAGTAAAACTATATACAAAAGGAGAAAAAGAGAAAGAGGTTGAGGATTTAAAAAAAGGACTAAAAAAATTAGATGTTGAAGGAATTATAACGGGAGCTGTTGCAAGTGTTTATCAAAAATCACGAATAGATAAAATTTGCGAAGAATTGGGTTTAAAATCCTTCTCTCCATTATGGCATAAAGATCCAGAGTGGATTTTAAGAACTGTTAGCGAACTTTTCGATGTTAGGATTGTGGGCGTTTATGCTTATGGTTTGGGAAAAGAATGGTTAGGAAAGAGAATAGATAAAAATAATATTGATGAACTACTAAGAATATGTGAAAAATATGGCATACATAAAGCGTTTGAAGGTGGAGAGGCAGAAACATTTGTTTTTGATGCACCCATGTTTAAAAAGAGGATCGAAGTTGTAGAAGCGGAGATAGAGTGGCATGAAACCTGGGGTGTTTATCATATAAAAAAGGCAAAATTGGTTGATAAAGAGTAAAAATTAAAAAATAAATTAAAAAATAAAACCAAGAAATTGGGAGACCATGTTAAGAATTGGAACAAGAGGTAGTAAATTAGCATTGTATCAGGCAAATAAAGTAGCTGAGTTATTAAAAAATCTTGGGTATGAAGTGGAAATAATAATAAAAAAAACCACAGGAGATAAAATATTGGATAAAAAACTATCTGAAATTGGAATGGGTGTTTTTACAAAAGAACTTGATTTAGCATTAATGAATAACGAGATTGATATTGCAGTTCATAGCTTTAAAGATGTTCCAACTATTTGGAATGAAAATTTAATGATAGGGGCAGTTTTAGAGAGAGATAGTTATTATGATTTAATAATATGGAATAAAAATAAAGATTTAGATTTAGATAAAGAAATAACTGTCGGAACATCAAGCATAAGAAGAAGATCTTTTTTAAAGGCAATGTATCCAAATATAAAATTTAAATTATTAAGAGGAAACGTCGATACACGCTTAAAAAAGTTAAAAGAGGGGCAGTATGATGCGATAGTTCTCTCAGAGGCGGGAATCATTAGATTGAATATAGATCTTTCTGATTTTAATTATAGAAGGTTAGATATAACACCTTCTCCTGCTCAGGGAGTTATTGCTGTTGCATGTAGGAGAGAGGATAATAAAATAAAAGAAATTTTAGAAAAGATAAATCATAAAAAAACTTTTTTGGAATGTTTATGCGAGAGAACTGCCTTAAACGAATTTGGAGGAGGATGTAGCGTTCCATTTGGAGCATTGTCTATTTATGACGAAGATAAAAAAATTTTAACGTTAAAAGCTACGGTCTTTTTAAATGGGAAGTTAAAACACGCCTCAGGAAAAATTAATTGTGAGATCGATGATCTTGATAGTGCAATTACATTGGGAAAGACAATTGGAAAACGATTAAAAGATTTAGAAAATTAGAAGGACATTATTAGTTATTTTTTCTTTTTTTGTATTTCTTATAGAGTTGTTGAGATTACTTATTTTTATTGAAATTTTCCATAAACTCTTTTAATCTTTTTAATATTTCATCTGATAAAGCATGTTCTAATTTACAAGCTTCCTCTGAGGCGGTTTCTTCATCAAGACCTAAAAATTCTGTTAAAAATAGTTTTATTGTTTTGTGTTTTTCAAAAATCTTTTCTGCTTTTTTCATTCCCTTTTCGGTTAGAGTTATTCCTATATACGGCTCATAATAAACATATCCCAATTTATGTAATCTCTTTGCCATATTTGTAACTGCTGATGGCTTTATATTCAGTAATTTTGCTAATTCCGTAGTTTTAACTGGCCTGTTGTTTTCTTTTACAAATAGATAGATTCTTTCCAAGTAATCTTCTACACTCTGAGACATCATGCCACCGAAAGGTATTTATACCCCGCAAGTTATTATTTAACTACGATTAAAAGTTTTAACTATAATTAAATCATTTAACCATATATAAATGTTGTGGTAGTATGTATCCGCTTGCATTTACAAAGGAAGGAGAAGAGGTTATTGTGAAAAAGATCGACGCAGGAGCAGGAGCGACACAGAGATTGACGAGTATGGGTATAAATGTTGGAAGTAAGTTAAAAGTGGTTAGGAACCAGAATGGTCCAGTGATCGTTTCCGTTAGAGGAAGCAATATAGCAATAGGAAGAGGTTTAGCAATGAAGATCATGTGTGAAAAATGCTGACCCAGTGTTTGAGGGAGAGGATGGAATACGAGATCGCTTTAATAGGTAATCCAAATGTTGGAAAATCAACGATATTTAATGCTTTAACTGGGGAGAATGTATACATTGGAAATTGGGCAGGGGTTACAGTTGAAAAAAAAGTTGGAGAGATGGAATATAAAGGAAAAAAATTTAAAATAGTAGATCTTCCCGGGGTTTACAGTTTAACAGCAAACTCGATCGATGAGATTGTTGCAAGGGACTATCTAATAAACGAAAATCCAGATCTTGTGGTTAATATTGCCGATGCAACCGCCTTGGAAAGAAATCTATACTTAACACTTCAACTTATGGAAATTGGAGCGGATCTTTTATTAGCATTAAATAAGATGGATTTAGCAGATAATTTAGGCATAGAAGTGGATGTAAAAAAATTAGAAGATATTTTAGGAGTTAAAGTTGTGCCCCTTTCCGCATCGAAGAAAATAGGTATTGAGGACTTAAAAGAAGCGATACTTAACACCATAGAAGAAAAAAGGAAAAAAAGAAAAAACGTAAATGCAAAAGATAAAGATAAATATCCAATAAAATACCCACATCTTGAAACATACATTAAAAGATTATCTTCAATCATTGAGAAGGATGAGGCATTAAAAAAATACAACCCGAGATATTTGGCAATAAAACTAATTGAGAATGATGAATATATAAATGAGATAATAAAGAATAGCAAAATTTGGGAAGATTTAGAGCCAGTATTAAAAGAGATTAAAAAAGAACTCTCGAAAAAGTATGGAGAGCCAGAATTGGCGGTAGTAGAAGAAAGATATAAAATTATAGATAGGATTGTTAAGGACGTTGTAAAAAAGACATCTGGAAAGTTAACAACAACAGAGATGCTCGATGATGTATTAACAGACGAAAAAATTGGAACTCTGCTAATAATTCCATTCTTATGGATGTTATTTAAATTTACATTCGATGCTTCAAAACCTTTTTCGGAGATAATACAGTATATATTTGCAAGTTTATCGACAGTTATTAAAACATCAATATCAAACAAATTCCTCGCTTCACTGTTAGCAGATGGAGTTATCTCAGGAGTTGGAGCAGTGTTAACCTTCTTTCCAATACTTGCATTTTTATTTTTTGCAATATCATTCTTAGAGGATAGCGGATACATGGCAAGAATTCCTTTTATAATGGACAGAGTAATGAATAAATTCGGACTTCCGGGAAAGGCAGTTATTCCAATGGTTATGGGTTTTGGATGTAATGTTCCTGCAATAATGGCTACGAGAACTATCGAAAATAGAGAAGATAGAATTTTAACCATACTAATAAACCCCCTCCTCTCCTGCTCTGCACGTCTTCCAATATATGCATTATTTGCAGGAGCACTGTTTTCTAAGTATCAAGGAGTTGTAATCCTAAGTATGTATGCTCTTGGAGTGATCTTAGCATTATTAACTGCTTTGATGTTTAGAAGATTAATTTTTAAAACGTCTCCGGCATATTTAATCGTAGAACTTCCACAGTATCACATTCCACATTTAAACGTGGTCTTAAAAAATACCTGGGAGAGGGTTTATGACTTTTTAAAGAAAGCAGGAACAGTTATAGTGTTTGGAGTAGTTTTAGTTTGGTTCCTATCTGTCTATGGCCCATCGGGCTATTTGGGAGATGAGGTATTTAACAACCCAAATCTGATCGCTCATTCGTATGTGGCAATTATAGGAAAAATGCTAACTCCATTATTTGCTCCAATGGGATGGGATTGGAGGGCTTGTTCTGCATTAGTTTTTGGAATTATTGCAAAGGAAGTGGTTGTTGGAAGTTTGGCAATGTTATACGGAGCCGGAGAAAACCTCTCAAATGTTATTGCTCATGCATTTTCTCCAGTATCAGCATATGCTTTTATGGCATTCTGCTTAATCTATCTCCCATGTATAGCAACACTTGCAGTCATCAAAAATGAAATTGGATGGAAATGGGCATTGTTTGCAGTTGCATATGAGATGATACTTGCATATGTAGTTGCTCTTTTAATATCAGTGATTGGGCATTTCTTGTTTGGATAAAAGGTGATTAATATGGATGTGAGAAGAGTAAGAAAGATGATTGCATCAGTATCTCTGATCTTTGGATGTTCGTTTATAATTTCAGGATTTGTGGAGATGGCATTGGGAGTTGGTAAGATATTGGGGGTTAACATCTCTCTCCCATTATTTGTGGGAGATGTATTTGGGGGTTTGGCACTTTTAGCTGTTGGAATAACATACATGATAGGTGTGAAAAAAGCAATTTATGGGGATATAAGGGCAGTTTCTTATCTGTTTACTGCTTCTATTGTGGGATTAGGGATTGGAATTGTTGCTTTTTTGGTTTTAATTTCTCATGGCATTGGGTTTTTATTGGGGTTTGAAGAATGGAGTCCATTAAAAAATATTACCATATACCTCATCTTAGGAGTTCTTGCAGTGATTCCTTACAAGATCTCAGAGGCAGTGAGAGCTGAGTCCACCTAATTGATGGCTAAATCTCATCATCCTTTGAAAAGACAAGTTCATACAACTTCTTTATTGGGATAGAATATTTTTCCGAGATTCTTTTTAGATCTTCAAATTCTGGTTTTTTTGAAATTATCTCTCCACCAACTTTTCCAATTTTTATTTTAACATCTTCATCAAATAATTTAATGGTTTCAAAACTCCTTTCTGAAACGATCCTCTCAACATCATAGATTCTAACGCCCAAACTTCCAGTTTCTCTCATTATACTTTTAGCAACTTCATTTACCTTATCTTCATCGACTATCGCTTTTATTGTGTATGCAGGTCGATTCTTTTTCATATACGTGGGGATGAAATGCAGATCCCTAACTTTTTCTTTTAATACATCTTGCAGATGACCAAGTATCTCCCCGGGAACGTCATCTACATTACTCTCCAATACAAACACCCTCTTTAAACCTATATTTTCAACTTTAAAAACCCTTAACGCATTTAGTATTTCAAGATCTTTATCTCCTGCTCCATAGGAAACATTTTTTATAACCATGGATCTTCCATTAACCAATTTTGGGTTAATATATTTTAAAATCGACGCACCTGTGGGTGTGGTTAACTCCTCATTTACATCTGAGAAGAACGTCTTTAAATCTTTTAATATTTCAGCTGTCGCTGGGGCGGGAACTGGCATTATGCCGTGTTTAGTTTTTACAAAGCCCCCTCCGAGGTTAATTGGTTTATAAAGGCAGTTATCTTTTAGTTGAAGTTTGTTTATGATGTAAGATGCCCCTATAACATCTACAACTGTATCGTAGTTTCCAACCTCATGAAAGTGAACTTTTTCAATATCGACATCATGAACTTTTGATTCAGCTCCAGCGAGTATTTTTAGGATTTCTAATGATGATAGTTTTATATTTTTGGGAATATCTGAGGTTTTTATTAAGTTTTTAATGTCTTTATAGGTTTTTATATTATAACTTTCTTTTTTTGGAATGATGTTTATCTTATTTGCCAATATGTGGCATTTTTTTACCTTTTTTACTTCTATTTCAACGTCTATAACTTTTTTTATGGTTTTGATCATCTCTTCCCTATCCACAAAATCGATCATTGCAGCTATAAACATATCTCCACTGATGCCTGAGAACGGATCCAATAGGAACATAACAACCCCATTAATTTTTTCTCAATAAAATATCAGAATATTAAAATATAAAGTAAAAAATAATGATTAGTATGATTATGTATGTTGTGCATGGGTTTTTAATATTATAAAATATGTTATTTTCTATTTTTATTTTTTATTCTTAAATATTATTAAATCCATATATTTGTTAATAGTTAGAGATTAACCTAATGGGATGAACCGACTCCAAGTATTCTGATCTTGGCACTTCCATCCACTAAACAAAATTTATCCTCCTCATCATAAGCTACCTTTTTTTGAAGAGAAATTTCCAGTTTGTTTTTATCTACCTTCTCAACCACGCAAGGAACACTTTGCAGTCCTACAATAATTTGATAGTGTTCTCCCTCTTTTACGCTTTTTTGCATGAAAGGATTCCAGTTCATATTTAAGGTTAATGAATCTGCAACACCTAACTCTCCATTAGATAAGATCATTCCTCTATCCAAATCGTCAGTCGATACTCCTTTCAAAGCCAAACCTACTCTATTTCCAGCTTTCGCTTCTTTAAAATCGTTATCGTGGATCTGTATACTCCTAACCATTGCAGTATTTTCTGTTGGATAGACCCTAAGCTCATCATGAACCTTCACTGTCCCTGTTTCCACTTTCCCTAACACTACTGTTCCAACACTTCTTACAGTGAAGTAGTGATCAATTGGTATTTTAACTGGAGCGGAGTAATCTCTCTCAATTTCTAAGTTTGTCATCTTCTCTCTGAGGGTTATAAAATCTTTCTCCATTATATCGAAATTTTTCATTGTTGTCTGGGAGATAATATTTTTTAGCATTTCCAGATCCACATACTCTCCAATAACAAAACTTCCTCTATCAACTCCAAACATATCCAATGCTAAAAGCGTCTCTCCCAATTCTCCTGTTATCTCATTTATAAAAACTAATGCGTAGTCCATCATGTTTATGCAGTATATTAAAGGATTTATTCTATCAGGATACCTTGTTGGTTCAACATAACAGATTGCCTTTTCTCCCTGCTTGTAGTTGTATAATGTTATATCTGTTGATGTTCCTTTCTTTCCTAATTCCTTTCCTACACCTTCAATATGTCCAAACAGCCCTACTGTTAAACCTTCCATCTAATCACCATTTGTAAGTTATTACACTTTGCATAATTGTTTGGTTTTAATTATCTTAGTTTTAATTAAGTTTTAATTAATTAGTCCAGAATTTTATACAAAGTAGTTCTCTCTTTGGGGATTAATCCAACCCTCTTAATCATATCTCTAATTTCCTCAACACTCATATAAACCCCATGCTCTGCCCCTGCACTTTTTGAGATATTCTCTTCTATCAAAGTGCCACCAACATCGTTGGCCCCACATCTTAAAGCAACTTGAACCATCTTTTTTCCTAACTTTACCCACGATGCTTGAATATTATTTAAAATTCCATTAAAAATAATTCTACTAATCGCAAAAACTTTCAAGTCCTCAATTCCCGTAGCTCCAGCTCTTGCTCTTCCCTCTCTATAAATTGGGGCATATTTATGCATAAATGATAAAGGAACAAATTCAGTAAAGCCATTTGTCTCTTGCTGAATTTCTTTAATTATAAAAAGATGATTAACCCAGTGCTTATATTCATCAATATGTCCATACATCATGGTTGCAGTTGTAGGGATTCCTAATTTATGTGCCTCCTTAATTATATAAATCCATTCCTTTGTTTTTAATTTATTGGGGCATAGTTCTTTCCTAATTTCATCATCTAAAATCTCCGCCGCAGTTCCTGGCATGCTGTTTAAGCCATTCTCTTTTAATATCTTTAATGCTTCTTTTATAGTTAAGCCAGCATTTTCAGCTCCGAAATAAACTTCCATTGGAGAGAATGCGTGTATATGTATATCCCCATATGGCTTCGTTGCCTCATGAACTGCCCTTAAAATCTCTGCTTGATAATAAGTATCAATTTTTGGATGTAAGCCCCCTTGAATACACACCTCTGTGCATCCGAGTTTTTTTGCTTCAACTGCCCTCTTAGCAATCTCATCGATATTTAAAAAATATGCCTTTTTATCAGTTTCATTTGCTTTAAATGCACAGAATTTGCAGTTCCCAGTGCAGATATTTGTGAAGTTTATATTTCTGTTAACCACGTAGGTGATGATTTTTCCGACACTCTCTTTTCTTAACTCGTCTGCTAATTTGAATAGATCAAATATGCAATCCTCATCTTCAAATAACTCTAATGCTTCTTTTTTTGATATTTCTCTCTCTTTAAATTTTTCTAAATCCATGATCTCATCCCTTGGAGTAGTATTCTTCAGTTATTTTTAACTTTCCATCCTCTATTTTATAATGGAAGCATGAATAATAACCTTCATGACATGCAACTCCCTTCTGCTCAACTATAAATAATAAAGCATCTCCATCACAGTCCCTATAAAATTCTACCAATTTTTGGACATTTCCACTTTCCTCTCCTTTTCTCCATAACTTTTTTCTACTTGTTGAATAGTAATGCATATATCCTGTCTCCAATGTCTTTTTTAAGGCCTCTTCATTCATAAATGCAACCATTAGCACATTTTTATTTTTATCACAGGTTATTGCTAAAATTAACCTCTCTCCATCTATATCTCTGAATTTTAAATTTAGTTTTTTTATTGTCTCTTCTACATTCATAGAAATCACCAGTGGAGCCCCATCCATTCTCTTACAATGTCAATATCCTTACCTCCATATATTCCATCAAATCTGTCTATTTTAACAATTGATGGGAGAGATATAGCCGCTCCTACAATTACTGCTTCTCCAATACCCAAAGATGCCAAATCTTTTACCAAATCTTCTCCAAGATCTTCTGAAGCTCTCTGTATATACTTTTGATCTTCTGGTTCTACTATTCTTAAAACTATCTTAGTATTTGTTTGGGATAAGACATTAGGATCTAATTGTTTAGGTCTCTGAGATACTAAACCCAAACCTACTCCAAATTTTCTTCCCTCTCTTGCAATTTTTCCAAGCCATAAACTTGCAGGGGTCTTTTCATTAATTGGGATAAAGATATGTGCCTCTTCAACCACCATAACCACAGGTTTTGTGGCTATTCTGTAGTGTAATTCAATTTCCTTTAAGTTTTGCATTGCATTTCTTTTTATCATCTCATTTGGAGAATTCAGGTCTCTTAATGACTTTATATAAAGTATTCTTTTTGATAGGACATTTTTTGCAATATATCCAACAAGTGTGGTCATCTGAGGTATTTCCAATCCACTTAGGTTTATAATATTTATTTTTCCTATTTCTAACTCTTCAATCATATCTTTATCTCCAATGTTCAATGAAAATGCATCTTTGAATTTATTTATTCTATCGTATAGGGAGACCATATTTATGAAGTCATCTTCTCCTGTTTTTCTCATATCATACTTTCTTTTTAAGGGATGGTAGTATTTTATTTCCCAGCCAACTTCAGCAAGTTTTACCCATTCATATATCAATTCTCCAAGTTTTTCAATAAAATCCATACCCTTGGATTCAGGAGATTCTTTTTTTATGGTGTAATAGGCATATTCCAAAAAAATTCTTTTTTTATTAATTTCTTCATCCTTACTTAATCCAATTAAATCTGCAAGTTCTTCTGGTGTTAATTTTGACGGATTTATTGTTGGCAAAATAACTTTTGTCTTTTTTTCCAAATCTTCATGATAAAGAGTGGAGTATTCTCCATGAGGATCTAAAACTACCAAACTTGCATTTTTCCTTCCAAATTCCTTGCATAAAACAGCAACAGTGTTGGATTTCCCTCCTCCAGTTACAGCTAAAATTGCAAAATGTCTTGATACAAGTTTATTTGTATCTAAATACACTCTAATGTTCTCTCTACTCAATATACTTCCGATATTCAATCCATTGGGAGTGTAAAATATCTCACTTAGTATTTCATCACTACATAGTTCTACATCAGAACTTGATGAAATTGGTGATTTATTAACACTGATTTTTTTATCTTTTAAAACCCCAATTACCTTTGCATCACAGATAAATTTACCATCAACCAAATAAACATTTTTCACTACAGATAAAACATCCTCATCATCGATATTTTTTACAATCACATACTCTCCAAATTTTATTTTTTTAGAGGTTTCGAAGGTAAAGTCCCTAATTGATGCTTTACCTACAATTTTCATAGTAATCCCTCAATTATAACAATTTCTGATTATGATTATATTATGTATCCAAAGGTTAAGAATTCATTTTTACATGACTCAATAATAGCTTTATTTGGCTTGTAATTACTTGGAGATTCACAGAACCTATACATTTCTTTTGGCAATACTTTTTTTAATTTTTCTATGATAATTTTAAGGGAGTTTCTTTTCTCTTCATCTATTGTCGTTAATATTTCTGAAGATTCGATGTATTCAAGATATATGTATGCTCCAATAGGATTCTTATGAAGGAATTTGTAGATATTTGCAAGATAGTATCCTATAATATCAAATTTATAATAAATTATTGGAGTATTTAAAAGAGGGGAGTCAATCTCCAAATTTGTAGGTTCCCTATTTCTTAATTTTTTTAGAATTTCATTAATCTCTTCCTCTTTTGAAATTTTCGCTAATTTTGTCGCCATTGAAAATGCTTCATCATAATTATTCATTATTTCATTAACAACAATCAA
Organism: Methanococci archaeon; assembly: GCA_013153845.1. GTDB lineage: Archaea > AGJL01 > Methanococci > Methanococcales > Methanocaldococcaceae > Methanocaldococcus. Next base: position 23,918 of record JAADDS010000030.1, read on the forward strand.
TGATTTTATCGTCTCAACATCATGAGAATTTAATCTAAAAGCATTCATGAAACATTCGTATGCATTGTTGTATTTTCCAAGTTTGTAATAAATATAACCTGCAATTTTCCACCATTTGCTATCTTCTGAATCCCTCTCTAACAATCTATCAACGTAAGATACTGCCTGTTCATAGTATTTAGAACTGCCTGTTATATCTCCTTTTCCAATGAGAGCATATATAGTAAATAGATGAGCATCAATTTCTGGAATATTTTCAAGATAAAGCTCTAATATCCTATCAAAAAAATTCTGAGATAGATTGTAATTTCCTTCCCTATAATAGTGTATTGCCAATCCAAAATATGCATAAGGATTTGGACAGATTTCAAGTGATTTTTTATAAAACTCTACTGCATCAGGATTTTTAATTTTACTTAATAAATCTCCTTTTTTTGCATAATATATGCATCTCCCAAACTCTGAAATAGCGAACTCTATAGAATATACTCCCTTAGAATACTCCTCAAATAATTCGGATATTACACTTTTATAGTAGTGAGCCACGTCGTTCTTTTCATCAATTTGTAATATTTTATTGAAATACTTTAATGATTTAATGTAATCCTTCCTTTCTAATAATCTAAGTCCAGAAAATAAATAATCCTCATATCCATTAGTTATGGAATTAATAACCTCCTCTATCAATTTAGGAATGATAAAATATTCTTCCTTAACAGTTGTGGTATTGGAGGTTTCAACAAGTTTGTTTATTAACTTGGATTTATGTTTTTTTACACAACTTTTATATAATTCCTCCTTCTCTAAGATTTTTTTAAATAAATTGTATGCATTTTCAACATCACCAAACAGTAGATAAATCTTTGCAGAATTGAAGAGTGCAGTTATATTATTCTCATTCAACTTATATGCTTTTAAATAATATGCCAATGCAGCATCATACTTTTTATTTTTAATTGCAATTTCTCCAAGCATCATATACAAATCGCTCTTTTTTATTTTTTCAGAGGCATTGGCTAAATACTCATATGCCTTAGCCATTTCATTTTTTTTGTAATGAATAAGCCCCTTAAGATACATAAACTCATGATTCCTCATTAATTTTAATGCATTATCTATCGCATCCAATGCAGAATCGTAATCTTCTAAGTTATAATAAGATAATGCCAACCTATACCAAACATCTGCATCGTCATCTTTTATCTTTAACGCCTCTAAATAATACTCTATAGCTTTTTTATAATCTCCAGATTCAAAATATTTATTAGCATTATTTACAAACTCCTCATACTTTTTAACTTTCTCATTAGATAATATATTTTTAATTTTATCTAAAAGTCCCATCTTATCACCAAATTTTATGCCCCACATTATTTGCCTTGGTTATAATTATATCTCCATAAACTCCATATTTATCGAAAACATTATTAACTTTTTCAACAATTAATTTTTTATCTCCAAAGGCATAGATTGTTGGTCCAAAGCTTGAGAGTCCTGCATAAACATCCTTATGCAGTTCGTTAATTAAATTTTTAACAATATCTGATTGTAAAGAGAGTTCAACTTTTTTAAATCCAAGATATTGAAGTTTATTAACAACTTCTCCAAAATCATCTAAATTTTTCTCAACAACTGCGGGCATCATCTTCATTAAAACTAAGTGGCAGAGTTTTTCAACCTCATTTAAAGGAACTGGGCAGTATTTTTTAAATATATCTACCTCTTTTTTTCCATAAACGTGTTCTCCTTTTGGAATTATTAATACAACATCCCAATCAAAATTATACCTAAATATTATTGGTGCTGGCTTAACTCCTTTTGAAGCTGAAGAGGGTTTAAAATCCTCTTTATCCTTATCTTTACCAAAACTATGCCCTCCATCAATTAAAAATCCTCCATACTCAAAAGCTCCTATTCCAATACCTGAAGTTCCTCCTCTACCTGCAATTTTTGCAATTTCATATCCGTTTAGGTCTCTGTTGTAGAGTTTTGAGATTAATTTCCCAATACCTAATGCCAATTGAGTGCCGCTGCCTAAGCCAGAATGTGCAGGAAAGAGGGAGGTTATTTTTAATTCTACACCTTTTTCATCAATAAAGTTTAATATGTTTCTTGCTACTGTTCTTGCTCTCTGTTCTATTGAGAGGATATAGTCCTCTCCAAATTTTTCAATCAATTTTTTATCAAACTCAATAGTTATTTCATCACTTTCTTTTCCTTCGATTTTTATATTTGGTTCTTCTAAAGATAAACCAATACCCCCATCTACTCTTCCAATTGAACCGTTTAAATCAATTAAACCCATATGAATTCTTGAAGGGGTTTGAATTTTCATGATCTCACCATATTTCTATTAAAAATATTAAAATATCAATACTTCATTGAAAATATTTACTTCGACGGAACGTTATTTTTAAGTGATCGGGAACAACAAAATATTTGATAAAAATATTTGATATAAAAATAAAAAATATGGGATTAAAATATTTAAAATTTAATTAAGATAAGATTTAATTTAAATTTGAAAAGTAATTAATGGATTTTCGTTATATATTTGCTTAATAGTTTTAGTAGCATCTTAACTAAACTAATGCTTCTATTATATCTCCTCTTGTTATTATTCCAATGAGTTTTCCGTTTTCATCAACTACTGGCAATCTTTTTATTTTATGCTCCACCATCAATTTTGCTGCATCGTTTATAGTCATTTCTGGCTTCGCAACCACTACATCTTTTGTCATTACATCTTTAACCTTTGTTTTTAGAGCTTTCTCTAAATCTTCTTTAAATTCTTCGATTTTTATAGCAGTTTTAAGTGGTAGTTCTATTAAGTCCAAAGGGGATGGAAGGATTAAATTCAAGTCCTCATCATGGGTTGTAAGTGTTTTTATTATATCGCTCTCAGATATGATTCCGACTAATTCTCCTTCGTCGTTTAATACAGGAGCTCCACTTATTCTTTTTTCTCTAAATAGTTTTATTACATCAGTTAAATCGTCATTTTCTTTTACTGTTATTGGTTTTTTCATAATTTCCTTTACTAACATAATAACCACCGTAAGAGTTGATCACTAAAATTAGGTTTTGTTGTTGGTTTATTTAAGTTATTGCCAAAAAAGGCAACAACTGATTAATAAATAGTGATAAATAAATAATATAAATAATAAATTAAATTTAATTAAATTTAATAAATAATAAATAGAGTAGTGTAAAAGTTAATTTACAGATTTTTATATACTGATATATTTTTTTCATTTATACATCTATATTTATCTGTATATTTATTTACACCCATATTTTATTTTTTATTTCAAATAATTGTCAATATCAAGCCCCAACTCATTACATATTTCTTTTAACTGCTCATATAGATTTTTATCAATTTCAAATCCATCTTTCCTTTTCATTTTATTTCTCTCCTCTATCTCTCCAGGGATCAATATTTCAAAGCCCTCTGCTGGTTCTGATGTTTTAATTTCCTCTAACAACTCATCAACCTTTCTTTTAAACTCCTCTCTTCCCATAAAAAATTCAGGATTTATTACAATAAATAGATCTCCCTTGGTGCATCTCTCCTCTGGATTTGCTGTTCCTTTAACTTTTGTTCCAACCTCAGCTCCTCCAATGGCGGATAACATTTCAATGGCTAACGCTAAACCATATCCCTTGGGTCCTCCAAACGGAAGTATACAGCCCTCCAATGCCTTGACAGGATCTGTTGTTGGCTTTCCATCTTTATCCACAGCACAACCTTCTGGAATATTTAATTTTTTTCTCAATGCTTCCAAAATTTTTCCTCTTGCAATTGAAGCAGTGGCCATATCTAAGGAAAACTTATATTTATTGCCTTTGAAAGCGATGGCTATGGGGTTTGTTCCTAAAATTTTCTCTTTACCTCCAAAAGGAGCCATAGCTGGTTCTGTATTTGTTATAGTTATCCCAATCATATCGTTATTCATAGCCAACTCCGAATAATAACCAGCGATACCAAAATGATTGGCATTTCTTGTAGCAACAACCCCAACTCCGACATTTTTTGCTTTTTTTATTGCCAATTCCATTGCTTTTTTTCCAACAACTTGACCCAAACCAAAATCTCCATCTATTACTGCTGTTGCAGGACTCTCTTTAACAACTTTTATATTCGGCTTTGGATTTATATTTCCTACTTTTAAAGCAGTTATATATTGTGGAAATCTTCCGATTCCATGCGATGTAAAACCCTTCAAATCCGCGTCAACAAAAACCTCCGCTGTTATTTCTGCATCTTCTTCAGGAATATCAAATTTCTTTAAAATATCAACTATTAGTTTTTTTTCGCTTTCTGGTGTTAATATCATCATATCCCTCTAAATGGCTTTTTAACAATTCATATAATTTTTAACAACATTCTTCACAATTTTTAATACTTAATACAATTTAATTACTTTTTAATATTTTTTATTCTGCTAAATTTTAATTTCTACATATTTAGATTTAATATTATGGTTTTACATAGGCCATGTTGTAGTAGACAATATCTCCATCAGCATCAACGATCGCAATTAGTAATTTCTTTCTAACAGAGTGAGCCACTCTAACAAATCCTGTTAGTTCACTTAGTAAAAGAGAGCAATCTTCTGAAAAAACCTTTACTAAGTAGACAGAATGTTCTTTTTCAATGTTTGCTCCTCTTTCATAGAGTCGAAAATCTGCTCCATACTTTAAACCGGTTTTTACGATATAACCTCTCGTTCTTAGATCTTTGTAAACCAAGTATTTTAAACATAGTTTTTCTTCCACAGTTCTTGCATACTCATACAACTCCTCAAAACTCATAATTTTTTTATTTTTATCTTTTACTTCAATCCATCCTAAGTTTATTAAATAAAGTGCCTCTACCAAAGATAGGGATAAAAAATTACCCTCCAAATTTCCATAATGTTTCGCTGACAACTTTGAAATCCCGTTCTTATCAAAAACTATTACCCTATCTCCATCTAATAATCCAACGATCTTTTTAGCCATATTACCTCTCACCAGCAGTTAGTGATGTGTTATAAACAACCAAATAATGATAGAAAATGAAATAAATAGTATACGGTTTCAAATGGGTAAATTAAAAAATTAAAATCTGAAAATCTAAAGAGTAATCAGACAATATACTTAATTAACAATTAATTAAAGCAAACTGACAATATATAGAAATATAAAAATATAAAACAAAAAATATATAAAAATGACATATAACTCAAATGTGAGGCATAAATCCAACATCTTCCATCTTTTTGGATAAATGAAAAACATGTTGAGTTTTTATCTGAATTCTTCTCTGGCTAAGCAGAGTTTCTTAGCAACAACTAAATGGTAAAGATAATAAAGTTATTAGATAACATTATAATTATGATTTGATAATATGATTTGAATTATACAAATTACGGTAAAATAATATTTGCACTTACAGTCAAACAAGGTGAAATTTGATGATATTCCATCCGAGACCTTCACCAATAGCTGCTGCAATGTATCAACTTAGGGACTTGGGTGTTGATGCCATAATATTGCACGGCCCAAGTGGTTGTTGTTTCAGAACAGCAAGATTATTAGAGTTAGATGGAGTTAGGGTTTTTACAAGTAATATTGATGAAAATGCCATTGTCTTTGGAGCTTCAGAAAACTTAAAAAAAGCCCTGGATTATGCAATTGAATATTTAAAAAGAGAATTAAATAAAGAACAGCCAATGATTGGTATTGTTGGAACTTGTGCGAGCATGATCATCGGAGAGGACTTGTGGGAGTTTGTGGATGATGAGAGGGCAATAATTATTCCAGTTGAAGTGCATAGTGGTAGTGGAGATAACACAGTTGGGGCAATAAAGGCAATGGAGTCAGCTTTAAAATTAGGAATAATTGATGAGAAAGAGTTTGAGAGACAGAAAATTTTATTAAAAAAAGCAACAGAGATTGAGAAAAAAAGAGGAATGGCAAAGAAAGAGTATATAAAACCAAGTTATGATGATGATTTAGACGAGGCAATCAATGTATTAAAAAATTTAAAGGAAAAAGATGGGAAAATAGCTTGTGTATTAAATGCTAAGAAAGAGACGGCCTATTTATTTGCTCATCC
>JAADDS010000054.1 GCA_013153845.1 Methanococci archaeon
GGATTTAGAGAAGTCATCTACGAAGAAGATGTAAAAAAATATGAATCATTAAAAGGATATAAAAACGTTGTTGTTATAGGAATGGGAGGATCTATACTTGGAACTGTGGCAATATACAGGGCAATATCTCCCTTTGAGAATGGTGCATACTTTATAGACAACAGCGACCCTGAAAAAACCCTCTCCCTACTTAAAAACTTAGATCTAAATGAGTCAATAATATATGTGATCAGCAAGTCAGGAAATACCCTCGAAACGCTTGTAAACTACTACCTTATAAAAAAGAGGATTGAAAAAATAAATAACTTTAAAGGAAAAATCGTATTTATCACAAATGGAGGAAAATTAAAAAGAGAAGCTGAAAAAAACAATTATCCGATATTGTCAATTCCTGAAAACGTTCCCGGGAGATTTTCGGTCTTTACATCTGTTGGATTAGCCCCACTCTATTCATTAGGAGTTAATATATCTAAAATATTGAAAGGGGCAAAAGATATGGATAAAACATGCCAAAATGATGATATATTCAAAAATCCCGCACTTTTAAATGGTGTTATTCACTATCTCTACGATAACTTAGGAAAGGATATATCTGTGATTATGAGTTATGTGGAAAGTTTGAAATACTTTGGAGGGTGGTATAAACAACTTATTGGAGAAAGTTTAGGAAAAAACGGATATGGAATAACGCCTCTCTTATCGATAGGAGCAAAGGATCAACACTCTCTATTACAACTATACATCGACGGAAAAAAAGATAAAGTAATCACATTTATGATTGCTGAAAAATATAGATTAGACGAAGATATTGCCTTTGAAGATGTAAATGATGAAAAAATTGTCTGTAAATATTCAGACATAATAAAAAGTCAGCAAAAAGCTACGGAAATATCTTTAACCAACAATGGAATCCCAAATGTTAGAATAACAATCGATGAGGTAAATGAAGAGACGATGGGGGCTCTTCTATATATGTATGAAATGCAAGTTGGATTTATGGGGGAGCTTTATAATATAAATGCCTACAATCAGCCAGCAGTTGAAGAAGAGAAAAGGATATGCTGGGATTTAATAAAAAGTAGTAAAAAGCAAATCTAATTTATAAAATTATCTTAATGAATAACTAACGATCTATTGATGATTTTTATCTAACTTTTAATTATATTCTTTCTTTTTATTTTTATTTAATTTAGTTTTAGAGGGGGATAGGATGAATATTGAAAAATTTCTAAAAACCATAAAAGAAACCAAGTTATTTACCGCTTATAACACAAACGTAGACGCTGTGAAATACTTAAAAGATGAAGATGTTCAAAGATTGGTAGATATGTTTGATCACAATGAAATAATAGAAAGAATGGAAAGTTATCCGAGAATAATTAAAGATCCGATTGATTTTGTTGCGAGATTAGTTTATAGTATAAAGACCGGAAAACCGGCAGAGGTTCCAATGAAAGAAGATGAAAACCTTCAAAGATGGTTTGATAGCATAAAGTATGATGAGGAGAGAATGGGAGGGCAGGCAGGCATCGTATCTAACCTAATGGCAACCCTCCAAATTAATAAGATAATAGTTTATACTCCACTTTTATCAAAAAAACAGGCAGAAATGTTCGTTGATTATGATAATTTACTCTATCCTGTTGTAGAAGATGAAAAGTTAGTGTTAAAAAAGGTTAGAGAAGCATATAAAAACGATCCAACAAAAATAAACCGAATATTCGAATTTAAAAAGGGATTGAAATTTACATTGAACGGAGAGAAAATCGTGGCAAAGCAATCAACACGATTTATAGTTGCTTCAAGACCTGAAAATTTAAGAATAGAAATAAAAGACGATGTAAGAAGGTTCTTGCCAGATATTGGAGAGATGGTTGACTGTGCATTTTTATCAGGGTATCAGGCAATTAAAGAAAAATACAATGATGGAAAAACAGCAGAATATTACTTTAAAAAAGCCAGAGAGGATATTAAATTATTAAAAAGGAATAAAAATATAAAAGCTCACTTGGAATTTGCGTCCATACCCAACATAAATATAAGAAAGATGGTTGTAGATTACATCCTGAGTAGCGTAGATAGCGTCGGAATGGATGAGACAGAGATAGCTAATGTATTACACATCTTAGGATTTGAGGAGATGAGTGAAAAGATATTAAAAAACAGTTTTGTGGAAGATGTTATAGAGGGAGCAAAAATTTTACTTGAAAAATTTAAAAATTTGGAAGTGGTTCAAATACATACAATATACTACATACTATTTGTTTGTAGAGAAGATAATCCATTAAGTAATGAGGAATTAGAAGAATGCTTAGAATTTGCGACGATCTTAGCGTCAAGTAGAGCAAAACTTGGAAATATAAGAAATATTGAAGATCTTAAAGAGGGTTTAACAGTTGATCATAACAAATATGGAGATCTATTGAGAAAAATAGCAAAAGAGCATAGTAATGGATATAAGGTAGTTTTATCTCCTTCAAGATACGTAGAAACTCCAAAATCAACCGTTGGATTAGGGGATACAATTTCCAGCGGGGCTTTTTTATACTACACCTCTCTCCTCAATAATAAAAGAAAAGAAAAATGAGAGGGAAAGATGGTGGAGCTTAGATTATCCTCAGGGAAGATAATAAACAAAAATGTTCATAAAATTGGTGTTATTGCTCTTGGATCCTTTTTAGAGAATCATGGGGCGGTTTTACCAATAGACACAGATATAAAAATCGCTTCTTACATAGCATTAAACGCATCGATCTTAACAGGAGCCAAGTTTTTAGGCGTGGTCATTCCTTCAACCGAATATGAATATGTCAAACATGGAATACACAACACTATTGAGGAGATTCTTGATTATTTAAAATTTATGATCAATTGGGGAAAGAAAATTGGTGTTGAAGAGATTATTATAGTTAACTGCCATGGAGGAAATGTTTTAATAGAGGGGCATTTAAAAAACTTGGAAAAAGAGTTAGATGTAGGTATTGAGATGATAAATATAACCTTTACCCATGCATCAACAGAAGAGGTCTCGGTTGGAGAAGTTATAGGGATTTCAGATATTAAAATGTTAGAAGAACATACAAATTTTGAGAAGTATCCAGAAGTTGGAATGGTTGGTTTAAAAGAAGCAAGAAAGAACAACCCAATCATTGATCGAGAAGCTGAGGAAGTTGAAAAATTTGGTGTCAAAGCGGATAAAGAACTTGGAAGATCTATTTTAAAAAATGCCATAGAAAAGGTTGTAAAAAAGATTGAAGAAAAAATAGCCAAAAAATAGCAAATTTTATAAAAATAATTGAGGTGGTGGAGTTGGAATATCGGATAAAAAATATGAAAAAGAGTGATGTAAAAAAGTTAAAAGTTGGGGATATAGTTTATTTAAGTGGAAAAATATACACAGCCCGTGATGAAGCCCATTTAAAGATAATTGAAATGGTAAAAAATAATGAGAAATTACCATTTGATTTGAAAGAAGGAATAATATATCACGCAGGGCCAATAATGCGAAAATGTGGAGATAAATGGACTTGTGTTTCAATAGGGCCAACAACATCTGCAAGAATGAACAACATTGAAGAGGAGTTTATTAAATTAACTGGCATTTCTGCAATAGTAGGTAAGGGAGGAATGAAATCAGAATTATTAAAGACATTTAAAGAGTTTGATGTTGTTTATTTATCTGCTCCAGGAGGGTGTGCAGCTCTGCTCGCAAATTGTATAAAAGAAGTGGTTAATGTTTATTTTTTAGAGGAATTGGGAATGCCCGAGGCAGTTTGGGAGTTAAAAGTTGAAAATTTTGGTCCACTAATCGTATCTATGGATGCTCATGGATGTAGTGTTTATGAAAATGTTAACAAAATAGTAATGGAAAATTTAAAACATATTCTTTCTGAGATTTAGATTTATTTGGCTCTTTCGAGTTCTTTTTTTAAGATTTCTTCAACATATCCTTTTTTTGCTCCTAAAATTAAAATTGTTTTTTGTGAACTTGTCTTTCCGAGTATTATTTCTACATCTTTTTTAAAGAGGTTTTCGAAAAATTTAATTATCTCTTTGTTAGCTTTTCCTTCAATTGCAGGAGCTTTTATTTTTACTGAAAGCCGTTTTCTCCATTCGTTTATGCCTGCTATTTCATTTCGTTTTGCATTTGCTTGGACATCAATATCTATTAAAATCCCATCCTTTCTCTCTTTAATAATCGTCTCTATCATCATCTCCTCCTATCTTGTGTATTTTTCTCCATTCCTCTAAAGGAATCGAAAACTTATCTTCAACCTCCTGCCTGTGAAGTGTGTTATAAGAGCAGAATGGAATTATCCTATTGTCAGGCGTTGCATAGTGAATACAACACCTTTGAACTCTCCTGACATCAAAGTTGTAAGGATCCATAAAGTGCATGCAACTTATCATCAACATATGGTAATGGAGTTCTGCAAGTGCATCGTAATCGCTCTTTAAAACACTTAATATCAGATCAATAATCTTTTTAATATTCACTGACTTTGGAGCTTTATTTAAATCAATTAATGAAGGTAATTTTATTGCTATCTCTCCTAAAACTTTAACATCATGCATCTTTGATCTTCCAAGTTCTTCTATTTTTTCTTTTATCAACTCTAAAAATCCCTCAACATCAATAAATCTTGTTAATGGAATTAATTTTCCATCTTCATCAACAAAAACATAAGTTGATGTTCCGCAGTGTTGATGAGCACTTAACGTTGGTTTTTTCTCTCCAGTTAATTTTTCCACAAGAACAGAGATTGGAGCAACGGAAGGAACTGGATAAAAATCTTCTTCTGAAATATCCCCACCTGTCTGCTCTTCAACTAACTTTATAAAGTCAGGGATTGTTATTCTACCCTCTAAAAGTGTTTTTTCATCAACCCTTCCAGTAAAAGAAACAGGTTGGAAGTTTATCCCTCTTATAACATTTACATTCTCAGCGGCATATCTTATAATATCTCCAACCTCCCCATCGTTAACCCCTCTAACAAGAGTTGGAACTAAAACAACACTATCAAACCCTACTTTTTTACAATTTTCAATAACTTTCTGTTTTATTGGAAGTAGATTTTTCCCCCTTGCAATCAAATACGGCCTCTCTGACAATCCATCAAACTGTAAATATATTGTTGATAACCCTGCTTCTTTTAGTTTTTTGAGATAATTTATATTTTTTAATTTTATACCGTTAGTTGCTAACTGGATATGTAAAAATCCCATTTCATTTGCTAATTTTATTAATTCAGGAAGATCTCCTCTAACCGTTGGTTCTCCTCCTGCAAACTGTATCGCAGGAGTTGGTGGAATCTCCCTTCTTAAATTTTCCATCATTCTTTTTATTTCTTCAAAAGATGGCTCATAAACTTTTCCTGATTTATTGGCATTTGCAAAGCATATGGGGCAGTTTAGATTACATCTGTTTGTTATATCTATATTTGCGAGTATGGTTGTTGATTTGTGATTAGGGCAAAGACCGCAATCGAGAGGACATCCATTTTTTATTTTTGTGTTGGTTATTGAGATTTTTCCCACAAATTCGTATTTTTCAAATTTTTTATATAGGTTTGCATCTCCCCAGTATATATCTTTAAACTCCCCATGCTCAGGACATGTTTTTTTAATTATTATCTTGCCATCTTCCTCCACTATTGTTGCGGGTATTCTTTTTAAACATATGGGGCAAAGAGATAATGTTTTTTTCTCCATTTCATCACCATGTATGTTGTAATTTTTGGGATTAAAAACTTTTAAACTCATTTTAACTTCTAATTTTAATTTTTAATTTTTTATATTTTTATTATCAGACATTTTTTAATTTTTAATATGTTGTTATCGGACTCCATTAATAAATTTATCCCTTAATATAAATTATATGGTGGGTTGTAAGTTGTTAATGTATATCTCCTGTAAATTAGGTAAGTTTTTGCAATAATATGATATATCAAGAAAGATATATAAGACATGTGGATTGTTATTTCAATTTCCGAGGTTTTTAATAATAAGATCTCATTTTTTATTATTTTCAATTTTTTAATTTTATTTTTATATTGCATCCATAAATCATATTAATAATATTCTCTAAATAATCTTAATAATCTTATTAATAGATTTCACTTGCAATAGTTTGTGTGAAAATGCATATATTTGAAATTATTAAAACTATTTGGTGTAAAGGGGGTAGTAATGAAGTTTGGAATAATAACAACAGAGAGGGATGAAGTAGTTAACGATCTAATAAGATGTTGTGAAAATTTAGAGATCGACTATAAGATAATAAGCCCTTCAAGTATAGTGGCAGGTTTTGGTGTGGATTTTAAATTAAAATATTATAAATCATTCTTAGATGAATTAAACTGCTATTTTGTAAGAAACCTTGGATGGGAAAGTTTCTTCAGATTTGATGTTTTAGAATACTTAAATAAATTTGTTCCAGTGATAAATCCTCCTGAGGGATTAAATAGGGCTTCAAATAAATTTTTAACATCCATGCTTCTTGAACTGCATAATATTCCCCAACCAAGAACAATAACCACTGAAAATATAAACGAAGCAGTTATATGGGTGGACAAATTCGAAGATGCGGTTTTAAAGCCAATATTTGGATGCAGAGGGGAGGGTATTGTAAGATTAAAAAAAGAAATGTCAATAGCTGTTAAGTTAAAGACCTTAACCGAGTTTAAGGAAAAATACGGGGTTTTTTACATACAAGAGTTTATAGAACCGATTGGAAAAGATCATAGAGATATTAGAGCTTTTGTTATAGATGATGAAGTTGTAGGGGCGATGTATCGAATAGGAGGAGAAAATTGGAAAAATAACGTCTCTCAAGGCGGAAAGATTGAGGCCTGTGAAATAACCGATGAAATCGAAAAGATCGCTCTAAAAGCGAAAAATGCTCTTGGATTATTCTATGCGGGTGTTGATATAATTGAATCAGAAGAAGGGTTAAAAGTTCTTGAAGTGAACTCTACACCTTCGTGGATTGGTTTATCCAAGGTCTGTGAATTAGATATTGCTGAAAGATTGGTAGAGAAGATTATCCAAAAGATCTAAGGCCAAATAGTCCTTTTTACTTTCATTTTTTTAGTTTTTTAATATATCGGATATATTTACATGTATGATTTAATTTTAATCTTTAAAATCGTTATGGATCAAAGAGGGAACAACTGTTTTTTGATACTTATATTTTGATGACTTTCTTTCAGAATAACCAACACTCGCGGGAGATAAAAGTTTACTAAAAATTAGCTGTCCAATCCTCTGATCTTTATATAAAATAACCGGTTTATCAAATGCAGCAATTTCTAATGTTATTTTCCCTTTAAATCCTGCATCAATCCATCCAGCGGTCTGATGGGATGTTAAAAAAACTCTTCCTAAACTACTTCTCCCTTGATACTGTGCAGAAATATCATTTGGTAGTTCTATATACTCATTCGTAGTTCCTAAAATTCCTCCTTCTACAACATGATCAACTCCATACTTCTCCTTAAAATAATCTATCTTATCATCACATAATTTAAAATTCAGAGGACAAACCAAAATAGAATGTTTTATTTTTATTTCTTCATAATCCAGCTTCTTTGATAAATCATAAACCTCATCTCTATAAATAATAAATTCTCCTCCCAACGTAACATCATAACTACACGGCCCAACAAATTTCTTATTGAAAGGTTCTATAACAAGTTTTCCCAATTCTATATACTCCAATATATCTTTATCACTAAGAATCATCACACTCACCACTCACTTTTTAAACCCTTACTTATCTTTATAGAACAATTTTTAAATTTTGCCCATATATGAAATCTATGCATTGATTTAAAAATATTACTTGCTTTATTTATCTTGTTGTTTGTTTTTATTTTTTTGTGTTTTGAGTTTTTTGTTTTGATTTTTGTTTTTTATTTGGTTTTAGTGGGTTTCGAAGGGGTGGTTTATTTTATTGTTTCTTATATTTAGATGTATTTGATTATGGAGTTTTTTTAGAGTTTTTAATTGTTTATGGTTGTTTTTGAAAATCCACGATTTGTTAATTATATTTCTTGTTTTTATTTGTTTTTAGTTGTTGTTTTTTAAATATACGTCTGAATTGTTTTGTTATAGGGTTTATAAAGAAAAGGGGTTATTTGGGGGTAGAAAAATTATTGATAGAA
>JAADDS010000045.1 GCA_013153845.1 Methanococci archaeon
TGGGATTGTCATGGATTGCCAACAGAGGTTAAGGTTGAAGAGATACACGGCATAACAAAATCAGATGTTGATAGACACAAATTTAGGGAGTTATGTATTGAATTAACAAAGGAAAACATCGAAAAAATGAGAAGACAGATGAAATCCTTGGGAATTTCTATTGATTGGGATAGGGAGTATATAACAATGACTCCTGACTATATCAAAAAATCTCAAACTGCCTTTGTTAGAATGTATAAAGATGGATTGATTTACAGAGGAAAATTCCCAGTAAATTGGTGTCCAAGATGTCAGACAGCAATTGCATTTGCGGAAGTTGAGTATAAAGAAAGAGAAAGCAAATTAAATTATATAAAATTTCCAGCAGTTGATGGAGATGGATATTTATTGATAGCAACAACAAGACCTGAACTTATGGCTGCATGTGTTGCTATCTTAGTTCATCCAGAAGATGAGAGATATAAACATTTAATTGGAAAAGAGTTTATAGTCCCACTGTTTGGGCATAAGGTTAAGTTGTTGGCTGATGAGGATGTAGAGAAGGAGTTTGGTACTGGAGCGGTTATGGTTTGTACATTTGGGGATAAGACAGACGTTTTGTGGGTTAATAGGCATAAATTGGAGATTAAGAAGGCAATTGATGAGAAAGGAAAATTAACAGAAATAGCTGGAAAATATAAAGGGCTAAAAACAGAGGAAGCAAGAGAGAAGATTATTGATGACTTAAAGAAAGAGGGCTATTTAGTTAAGCAAGAACCAATAAAACAGAATGTTGGTGTTTGTTGGAGATGTAAGACACCAATTGAAATTATTGTTACTGAGCAGTGGTTTGTTAATGTTAGAAAACTCATCCCAAAAGTTAGAGAGGTAGCTGATGAAATTAAGTGGATTCCAGAGCACATGAAAATTAGATTGCTGAATTGGATTGAAGATATGGATTGGGATTGGGTTATAAGTAGGCAGAGGATTTTTGCTACACCAATCCCAGTTTGGTACTGCAAAAAATGTGGAAATGTAGTTGTTGCTAAGGAAGAGGATCTACCAGTGGATCCAACTAAAACAGGTTATGTTTGTGATAAGTGTGGCAATAAAGACCTAATCCCAGAAACAGATGTTTTAGATACATGGATGGACTCTTCAATAACACCGATGGTTATAACAAAGTGGTTAGATGATGATAAGTTTTTTGAAAAGCATTATCCAGTCCAATTAAGACCACAAGGGCATGACATAATTAGGACGTGGGCATTCTATACAATAGTTAAATCAGTAGCTTTAACCAATAAAAAGCCATGGGAAGAGATTGTTATAAACGGAATGGTGTTTGGAGAAGATGGACATAAGATGAGTAAGAGTAGGGGAAATGTAGTAGAGCCGGATGAAATTATAGCCAAATATGGGGCAGATGCTTTACGACTGTGGGCAAGTAATAGCGTTGTTGGGGATGATGTCCAATTCTTATGGAAGGAAATTGATTACGCTTACAGATTTTTGAGAAAGTTCTGGAATGCTTGCAGATTTGCTAAGATGCATATAAGTGATGACATTATTGACGAATTAAAAAAACCGATGGAAATTAAAAATCCAATTGACTTATGGATTTTGAGTAAGTTGCAGAGATTAATTGAGAGAGTTGATAGGGACTTGGAGAATTATAGGTTTAATACAATAGTAGAGATTTATAAGTTTGTCTGGCATGAGTTTTGCGACAACTATATAGAGATGGTTAAATACAGATTATATGGAGATGATGAGGAGGCAAAGAAAGAGGCAAGATGGACATTATACTATGTAATTGACAAGATCGTTAGATTGCTGTCTCCATTTGCTCCACACTTCTCTGACTATATGGCAGAAATTTATAAAATAGATAATCTCCACTTCTCATTCCCAGAAGTTGATAATAACTTTATAAATGAAGAGGCAGAGCGATTTGGAGAGATAGCTAAAAATACAGTTATTTCAATTAGAAGATTCAAGGCAAATTCAGGGATGGCTTTAAATGCCCCATTAAAATACGTTGAGATTTATACAGAAGATGAAGAGACATATTTGGCTTTAAATAAAACAGCTGAAGATATTAAAGGGACGTTGAAGATTGAAGAACTTAAAATAATCAAAGGAAAACCAGCTCTTGAATCAAAGATAATTGAGATTATTCCAGATAAATCAAAGATAGGTCCAGAGTTTAAAAAGAATGCAAAGGCAGTTATGGATTTAATTAAAGAGGCAGATGAAGAGACACTTGAAAAGATAATTAATGAGGGCTTAGAAACGGAATATGGGGCTATTAGGAAGGAGCATATTAAAGATGTCAAAAGAGCATTATTCTGTGAAGGAGAGGAAGTTGATTCAGTAGATATTGAGGAAGTTTTAGCAATGGCAATAATTAGAAAATAAAAAATATATATAAAAAATAAATATAACGAAAAAATAAGGGAAAAATATATCAAAGACAAAAAAACATTAAAATAAATAATTTTTTACTTTCTTTTTTATTTTTTATTCATCATAGACCTTTATTCCCCATTTTGTTCTAATCTCTTTAAATTTCTCTTTTAATTTTTTAGTTATTTCTCCAACTTGTTTATTGTTTATCACTCTACCATCTATCTCAAAGACAGGAACAATTTCAGCAGCTGTTCCTGTGATAAAGAGCTCATCGGCAGTGTATAAATCGTGGAGAGTTAATGGCTCTTCAATAACTTTTATTCCTTCTTCCTTAGCTAATTTTATAACAGCATCCCTCGTAATTCCTTTTAATATACTCTGATAGACAGGAGGTGTTTTTAAGACATTATTTTTAACTATAAATATGTTATCCCCAGTTCCTTCAACAACAAAGCCCTTATCATCCAATAAAAATGCCTCATCAACTCCTGCATAATTTGCTTGGATCTTTGCTAAAACACTGTTTAAGTAGTTGAGGGACTTAACTGCTGGATTTAAAACATCTACTGGCAATCTTCTAACTGAGACGGTTATAACTCTAATTCCATCCTCCCCTAATAAAGGAGGCATAGGAATTGCTATACAGAAAATCGTTGGCTTTTCACACTTTCTTGGATCTAATCCTAAATCTCCGACTCCTCTTGTTATAACCAACCTTATATAAGCATCTCTTAAATTATTAACTCTCAATGTCTCTAAAACAACATCAATCATCTCCTCTTTTGTCAATGGAATATCTATGCAGAGGGACTTTGCTGAATCATACAGACGATCTATATGCTCTTTCAACATAAAAACAACGCCATCATAAGCCCTAATTCCTTCAAAAATTCCATCTCCATACAACAGACCATGATCAAACACAGAAACCTTTGCATCTTCTTCTTCAACAAATTTTCCGTTTAAATAGATCTTCATAACCTCACCTTTATTAAATTGTCAAAATAAAAATAAAAGAGGGACATGATATATAAATTTAAGTATAGAGTGAGTAATATGTTTATAGAGAGTAAATGGGTTTTCCTAAATTTGATATAATTTAAGGTAATTTTTTAGCATATCCCCAAGAGCTTTTTTAATAACCTACGAAAAAAATAAAACTGTGTGGATTTTTTAATATTTTTGATATAAATGCTTTCTTAAATAAGTCATTTTCATCCTCAAAATTCATGTTATCATCCTCTCAGCAATATTTCCAATTATTGGGAATTTAAATTTTTCTCCTTTGGATGCTTTATAAGCTCCGAATAAGAGAGATATAAAGAATCCATAAACATAAATAGCACATAACACCACAAATAAGTCAAAATTTCCATTGTTTATTAAATAATTTAGAATGTATTCTTTATTCGTTAAAAGTTCCATAGCTATGATATAAAATATCAGTTGAATAAAAAATGCTTGGATTGAATGGAATAAGATAAACTTGCTCTTTCTAAAAATAATTATAAAAATTAATGGGGCAAAGACAGGAAATACAAAGAATGAGAGATAAGATAAAGCTGATAAAATATGCTCCATATTTAGGTTTTTCATTTTTTATCACCATTTTAAATCTAAAAATCATTTTTTAAAATCTATACACAATACTGTTGTATATGATAATAATATCAAAAATATGGCAGTTATTTTTATGAAAAACACAAGTAGTGGATTACTTTTTCCAATTAGGTAATCACCAATTACTAAGAGAGTGGTAGATAATGACATAACAACAATTGGGATCATTACAAACAACCACGCCATTATTAAAAAATTTACAACCTCTTTTTTTCTTTCTTTATTTTTAAAATAAGTTCCAATACTTATAAGCAAAAATAGTATAAACCATCCAATTAATATACCAACAGACCCATACAATATCGAATAAACTCCCTTAGAAAAATAAGAAGAACCATAACCACAGGCGTAATATATAACTCCAATAAATGAAATGGTGCTTCCAATAAATTTTAAAGTTGATTTTATGCATTTTAAGTGTTGTTTTATTTCGTTTAACATAGATTTCACCACCAAAATAGTATTAAAAAAGAATAATGTTAAAATTAAAAAGAATTATACTTCATTGAATCCGATAATATCGACATTTGCTCCTGTGGAAATCGCTACAATTATTATACCTATTTCATTACTACCTATAGCAAAACGCTCCGCGAGTTTTTCAATTGCAGATTTTATTCCCGGATAGCTAATAATCTCATAAATTACAGAACTACAACCCCCAAGAATTAATATTCCATGTTTTCCATATCCTGCATTGAATTTTAGTGGCACTTTTAAATGAACTGACCAAACAAACCATCTATCTTTACAGAAGTGATAGCTTTGAACTGAATTGCCAGTATAATAATTCCATGATCCTATATATTTTGCACCCGTGGCTTTTTCAGGATATACTGTCATATCTTTTGGGAAAATGGTTATTATATCATAGTTTCCCCATGGCACTTTATACACATAAACATTTAAGCTCCCTTCACCATTGTGTTTGACTTTATATAATCTAATCCATATATATTCTAATGAATTCTAAAATTATCCATTCTAATGAGTTAACCAACAACAACCTCCTGATTCACAAACAATATTTTTTGTTCATGATATAGCTCATTAACATACTGTTTTGATAATTTTGCGTTGATTATTGCGATAGCTCTTCCCGTTGAGTAAAATGTTATTTCTCCAGATGTATTTTTGGAGATAATTTCATAATATGCGTTATTTGTATAATATCCATAATATTTTGGATAGTATCCTAAAAAGTCTTTTGAATATATCAAATATCCATCCGCTTTCTGCTCTATACTGTAATTTTTTGGAATTTCAATATCTTCATATTTTGTTAAAGATTTAAGTAATTCATCGACTTCATCTTCAAAAATAAACAGTCCATATTTCTTTCTAATTTTATCAAACTCTTCAGAAATATTCTTTTTATAGTCTATAACTTCTCTTTTGTATTTCTCACTATATCCTATTTTTTGTGGAATTAAAATTCTAACATAATCCAAAGTTCCGTTAAACTCTACCTTATACTTCAATTTGTAAGTGTTATTCCCGATTTTTGTAATATTCGCCTCTATAAACTTTCCATAAGGATATGCAGGAGGATTCTTAAATATACAATACATTGGGAGGATTGTGTAGGTTTTTGAACTTAAGGATATGTTTTTAACTTCAATAATATTATTATTGAAATTAACCATATCTCCACTCCAATTAACTTCCACAAACCTATAACCTTTTGGAGCATAATTCTCAACATTTGGAGTTAAAAATCTATAATCAACAATTATGATTTCAGTGCTGTTTATAATCTCTTCAGGAATCTCCTCTACTATTGGAGCAGTTCTATTAAACTCATAAGGATTGTATATGATGTATGCGATTAAACACCCATGGTTGTCTAAATGCTGATACTCTATATCAAAGTGAGTTGCTGAAATAGCAGGAATTCCTCTATCAACTGGAACTAAAAAATATCCAATTAAAGCTACTGAATTAACATAACAAAAATAATAAATAAGTTTTTATTTTTCATGATTCCACCAATTTTAATAGTTTGATAACTTTTCAACAATATTTCCAATTATTGGGAATTTAAATTTTTCTCCTTTGGATGCTTTATAAGCCCCAACAATGCATAATATAACATATACAATAAACCAAACTACTAAAAAGCAGTAAAATGCATTATCGAGCAGTGGAGGTATAGAATACATGAGATATAATCCAAAGTAAAGATAGATTATAGTAATTCCAGTTCCAACCAGTAAATAGATTACAATCAACAATAAGGCCTGTAAAGAATGAAATTTAACAAATTTATTTTTATTAAATATAATTAAAAATAACAATGGCACTACAAACAATAAAATAAACGTTGAAAGATAAGACAATGATGCAATAATATTTTCTGTTTTTGTATTCATTTTTTCACCTTATTTATTTAATAAAATCATTGCTCTTTCAATGATTTTTCTTATTATGGGAATTTTAAACTCATAACCAATAATCACCGCATTAAATCCTACAATAAATGGAAGTATTATAACAAATAACGAAAATAATCCAATACTTCCTATGATACTTTCAATTAACTTTGAAGAGTTATGGGAAGTTAAAGAATGCTCAATATAATAACAATTTAACAGCCAATAAACTATTGCTCCAGAGATAAAAACCACTAAAGCCAGTAAAAATAAAAATAATGCCTGTAGAGAGTGAAATACAATAAATTTATTTTTTCTAAACGATATAAGGAAGATTACTGGAACTATTAAAGGAAATATTGGAATAAGTATGTGAAAAACAATCGATTGAACAACCACAGATAACAAAATTAGGAGATAGATTGATGATGCAATAATATTTTCTGTTTTTGTATTCATAATTCCACCTCACAAAAAATTAAAGAATTATGTAAGAAAATTTACTTTTATCTTATTCTTACTGTCCCATCAGTTGGCATTCTATGCGAAGAGTTGTTTATTTTTTGAATGCTTAGTTTTTAAGATATTTCTTACTAAGTTTGATTATTATAAGTGCTAAACTAACAATTATCATTGAAAAAATCATGATTTGTAAAATTATAATTAACATAAGTTGAATGATAGGCAGGACATCATTGAGCATATATTATCACCTAATTTTTTATACAAGTGAACGATGACAAAACCTAAAAATTAAAAAATAAAAGGAAGAAAAAATTGGTTGATTATATATAGTAATAACTTCTCCGATTTCCATTAGGATCACATTCAGTATATAACTTCTTGTTTTTACAATGTTATTTTTCTGATTTTTTACATTTCTCAAATATTTCGAGTATAGTATTTTGATTTTATCCTTATTTTTATTTAAATAGTTTAATATTACAATATCAATAGGCATATCTTTATTTGCATTTAGTTCATTAACCAAACCTTCTTGAAACTTTTCTACATTTACCTTCTCCACACCAACTGGCTTTTTACCTACTTCTGACAAGCTCGTTGATGCGGCAAAAACGCTCCCTACAACGCATAGCATAGCTACTAAGGCAAAAATTTTAAATAT
>JAADDS010000013.1 GCA_013153845.1 Methanococci archaeon
ACTTGAGATCCCATGGGGCTTTGCCCCGCCTGGGTTCAAATCCCAGCCCCTGCGCCATACCTATTTTATCACAAAGAAGGTTAATTTGTTGCTCTTTTAGGATTACACGATCTGTTGGATACATCCAACTGCTTTATAAAACCAACAGATTTTAAAGCTATTGGACTTAATAGATTTATTAATTATTTTAAATGGTCAAATTTATATAATAAAATAGTTTCATTAATTTTTATCTATAAGTTTAATATGAAACCTTTTAGCTGTTCTGTCAAAAATAAGATTTAATCATAACATTTGGATGTATACATAAATCAAATATAGAATAAGATTCATATGTGGATCATAGATATAGTGTAAATTAAGGGTTATGACAAATACATTTAACATAATAATATAACTACTCAAGAATAACTTATTTTAATAAATTATATTGATAATGCTTGTTTTGGTGAGGTTTATGAGGGTTCTTCCTTTGGCATCTGAAAGTTTGGGAGTTAGATCGCTGGCAACTTATGTAAAAACCAAAGATGTCGGAATTTTAATAGATCCGGGAGTTGCAATAGCTCCGGATAGGTATGGATTAAAACCCACTGATTTAGAATTTAAAAAATTAAAAGAAATGAGGAAAAAAATAAACGAATATGCAAAAAAAGCAGATGTGATAACTATATCTCATTACCACTATGATCACTATACGCCTTTTTTGGATGATATTTATTTAGATTCAAAGGATTATGCTAAGGAGTTATATAAGGACAAAATATTATTAATAAAGCATCCTACTGATCATATAAACAAGAGTCAGATGCAAAGGGCAAGGAAATTTTTAGAATGTGTTAAAGATATTGCAAAAAGGATTGAATTTGCAGATAACAGGACATTTAAATTTGGTAATACAGAAATAAAGTTTTCTCCTCCGTTTCCACATGGAAAGGATGATAAACTTGGATATGTGTTAATAACAACAGTTAAAGAAGGAAATTTTAAATTTATGCACACTTCCGACACTCAGGGGATAGTTTTTGATGAGATAAGAGATTACATAATAAAAGAAAAACCGAATTTAATAATTATAGGGGGCCCTCCAACATATTTAATGTATAGATATGGAAAGAAAAATTTAGAAAAGACAAACGAAAACTTAAAATCCATAGTTGAAAATACAGGAGCTGAGATCATACTTGATCATCATTTATTAAGGGACAAAAAGTATAGGGAGAAGATAAATATAAAATTTAAAACGATAGCTGAATTTTTAGGAGAAAAAAACATTTTGTTGGAAGCATATCGAAAAGAACTCTCTCAGGGAAAGAAACTTGAAGATCTATTCTGATAAAATTTATAGTTATTTCTATAACTTATTCATTATTTTATAATTCATTAATTCATTTTATCTTTCAACACACTCTTCAACAAAATACTTATAAACCTTGTATCCATCTTCAGAAAGTTCTGGTTAAACAATATATTTGTATGTTTTTTACTCTTAATCTATTCATATATATTTTTGAATATACAAGCATAACTATTTAGCATCTTGATTTAGCATATTATTATGAATATTATACAGTATATACTATTATATGTTTATACTTAACTTTATATATTCGCACGCAAATTATATATACTTTATACACAAATTTGTGTAATATATAAGTTATAGGTGTTATTCATGAGAACAAATAAAGGAGAAGTAAAACGAATACAGGTAACATTTACAAAAGAACAGTGGGAACTGATAGAGAAACTAAAAGGAGAATTGGGATTATCTGACTCTGAAGTCGTTAGAAATATTGTGTTAAATTGGTTAATTGAAAAATCGTTTATTTCAACGGCTTTAAAAAACAGATTATTTAGAGGAGATGATAATGGCAAAAAACATTAGAGAATATAAATATATAGAAAAGAAATTTCCTATTGCAGAAATAAATAGAATATGTGTTTCTGAGAGAATTGCGTTAAAGCCAATATATATGATGCACAGGATATTTGCAAGAAGAATCGGCTCCGTTTTCAGGACAATCATATTAGGGGCTTTAAAAGATGATTCTGTGAATATAATGGAAGAATTTTACAAATCACATAGAACTGACCCTGATACAAATGATATAACAATATTAGACCCAATGTGTGGCGGTGG
This sequence comes from Methanococci archaeon, assembly GCA_013153845.1. Classification (GTDB taxonomy): domain Archaea; phylum AGJL01; class Methanococci; order Methanococcales; family Methanocaldococcaceae; genus Methanocaldococcus. The sequence continues at coordinate 2,141 of JAADDS010000013.1, forward strand.
AACTACTCTTATTGAAGGATCACGATTAGGAGCCAAAGTTATTGGCTTTGAAATAAATCCAATACCTTGGTTTATTACAAAGTGTGAAATGAGTATTGTAGATGTAGATAAATTGATAGAAACATACAAAAACCTTGAAATCACTATTGGAAGGAAGATAAAGGAAATGTATAAAACAAAATGCCCACATTGTGGAGAAGAGGGGGAAATAATATACGTTTTTTGGATAAAAAAGGTTAAATGTCCAAATTGTAATAAAGAGATTCAGTTATTTAAGGACTATATTATAACTTATGACAAAAAAGAAGAAAACTTTTATCTTGTATGTCCTAATTGTTTAGATGTTTTTCATACAACTTCTTTGAAAGAAGAAACCACTTGCCCCACCTGTGGAAATGTGTTTAATCCAAAAAATGGAGTGGTTGTTAAAAATAACATAACCTGCCCCTATTGTAGCCATAAATTCCGACTAATTGATGTATTAAAACAACAAGATGAGCCATTAGATGCGATTCCTTATGCTATTGATGGATTTTGCCACAATTGTGAAAGAAGGTTCATTAAAAAATTTGATGAAAATGATTGGAAAATTCTCAAAAAAGTTGAAGAGGTCTTTGAAGAGAATAAATCAAAGTTGTTATTTCCAAGAGATGAAATTCCAGATGGCTATAATACAAATCAGATGAAAAAGCATAATTATAAATATTGGTATCAGATGTTCAACAAAAGACAACTACTTGCTTTATCACTACTTTTAGAAGAAATTAAAAAAATTGAACCAAAAGAGGTAAGAGATATATTCCTATTAACATTTTCAGAGACGTTGAGGGCAAATAACATGTTCTGCTATTACGATAAGAGATGGGCTAAACAGATCACTCCCTTATTTTCAAGAAAGGACTTTGCACCGGTTAATTTTCCTTTAGAGCAGAATGTCTGGGGAGGGAAATATGGCAGAGGATCATTTAGACAAGTTTTTGAAAGAGTTCTAAAGGGAAAAGAATTTAATTTAAAACCTTATGAGCGACTATACACCAAAAAAGGCACAAAACGAATATATTTGGATGAAAAAATCGGGGAAAAGGAATGGGCTGTGTATTGTATGGATGCCCAAAATTTAGATAAAATCGTAAAAGATAAGGTTGATTTAGTAATCACTGATCCCCCATACTTTGATAGCATAAATTACTCTGAGGTATATGAATTCTTCTATGTGTGGTTGAAATTGGCTTTGGATTATGAATGCTTTAAAAATTCATCGGCAATAAATCAAAATGAAGCAATTGTAAATGAAATTCAAAATAAAGATAAAGAGCATTTCAAAAAAATATTAACCAACATATTTAGAAAGTCAGCAGATGTGTTGAAAGATAATGGCATGTTTATATTTACATTCCATGATTTTAGTAAAGAGGCATGGGTTGATATGTTAGAAATTGTAAAAAATGCAGATCTATCTGTCAAAAAAATACACTTCTATCATGGAGAAAATGTTAGTGCTGGACATTTTGGAGGACAAAAAAGTGTATTTGATGGAATTTGGGTGTGTAAAAAAGAGGAAATGGAAAAGGTGTCAATATCCGTTGAAGAAAGTATAGATCTTGTTTGGAAGGAAATTAATCACCTAATAGATGAGATAAAAAAGGGTAAATACTTTAAGTTAGATGAAAATGATATAAAAATATTTGTGTATGGAAAATGTGTTGAGATTTATGAAAAATACAATTTAGGTATTTCCCTTAATGAATTTATTGATATTGCATTAAATAAAAAAGCAATTGAAAATGCATTAAATAATGTTAAAAAACCAAAGAAAGTTCTTATTACCGATTTTATTTAAAAAATATTTTTATTATCTATTGTATATTGAAGACCTTTATTTTTTGATGTTATTGCGAGAGATATTGGCTTTTGTTTTATTGCTTCATCATAATATTTTTTCCTGGTTTCATTAATTTTTTTATCAAAGATAACTACTTCAAGTTTATCTTTTAAAACATTCCACTTATTAACATTAAAATTCCAATTATATCTGTTTGCAAGATGTTCTAAATAATTAGAAAGTTCATTGCCCACAGTTTTATCTAAATAATACTCATTTCCATATTTTTTAATATCCACCAACTCGCCTTTTTTATTCGATAACGTTATCTTACCTTTTCTATCCTTGTTTTGTGTAGTCCATAGTTTGTTTAACTCATCTAAAAAATCTTTTATTAGTTCTGTTAAGTCCTTTATAGATGTAGGATAATTTAATAGTATTTCAAGTGGATGGTTTGAATCGTTATTTGTTAGATATTTCAACCAATCGAGACAATTTTCAGGATAATTAAATAAGTTTTTGAAAACACCGTCAATAAATATTGAAGGGATTAATGCATCTTTTGGGCTAAAATTAAAAAATTTTTTGTTTGAATATAAAGAATAAACAAGAGATACAAGTAAATGGAACGTCCCAAATGGATATTTTCTTTTAAATTTTTCAGGTTTGTTTGCACACATGCCTCTCCAATTATTTGGATTTATCATTTCATTTTGGATTGAGGTTATTAATTCTGGCGGATTATTCGAATCCCACAATAATATATGATGACCAATTGATTTTATTCCCTCTCTTAAAATTTCTACATCAATGAAGGCATATTTTTCTTTATTATTTTTGAAATCAATTGATTCCAAAGTAGTAAGAACTTTGCCATCATAAAATCCAACAACTTCCCATCCATAAACCTCATTTAAAAATAATGCGGAAATAAATCCATCGGTATCTGGACTTATAATAATTCCTTTTATTTCATCTTTTTTATTATATAACCAAGAATAGCAATTACCTTTTTTGATATTTTCTACAACTTCTTTTATTGAGTTGTAATTATGTAGCATAAATCTTCCACCTATTTCTATAATTATTTATCTTTCAACACACTCTTCAACAAAATACTTATAAACCTTGTATCCATCTTCAGAAAGTTCTGGATGGAATGATAGAGCCATGTATTTTCCTTGTTTAACACCAACAATTTTATCTCCATCTCTTGCTATAATTTCAACATCATCACTCAAAATCTTATCGACCACTGGGGCTCTTATAAATACTCCGTAAATTTTTCCAAGGCCTTTAAATTCAATTTCTTTTTCAAAGCTATCTACCTGCCTTCCATAGGCATTTCTTTTAACTGTGAAATCCATCAATTCAAGTAAGATTTGATCAATGCCCGTTCCTTTTGATAATAAAACCATTCCTGCACAAGTTCCCAATATTGGAATATCAAGTTTTCTTATTTTTTCTATGAAATTGTATTTTTTCATTAACTTTCCGATTGTTGTGCTCTCTCCTCCCGGAATTATAAGAGCATTTATGCCTTCTAAATCTTCTGGTCTTTTTACTCTTTTTGGAATATATCCTGCCTTTTTTAGTGTCTCTTCATGTTCTTCTATATCTCCCTGGATAGATAAAACCCCAACAATCATTTTAATCCCTCATACATGCTTTTTTTATATTTTTATTTAATTTTTAATTTAATTTAGATTATTTTAGCCCCGCAATTATTGGGTTTTGTTTTTATTACCTTTCCATATTTATTTAAGGTAGACATCACTTTTTCCACGTGATCATCTTCCACAATAGCAATGTAAGAAGGTCCGGTTCCAGATAAACCAGCAGTTAAAGCTCCCGATTTTAGTGCATCTATTGCAATATTTGTCGGAAAGTTAAGGGCTGAGGCGTAGAGTATACCATTTAAAAATAATGCTTTAAAATAATTTCCTTTTAATGCCTCATTGTATGCCACGTCTACAAATTTCCCAATTGCTTTCATACTTTCAACATCGAGATTTTTTTCTAATTTTGGGATTAGCACTAAAACATTAAGATTTTCATCCATATTATCTTTTTTTATAATTTCTCTTTTTATATTGTCGGTTATAGTTATTCCACCAAAATATGAGGCAGTAGCATCATCGTAAGCTCCCGTAATGGTTAATCCTTCATCAAAACTTGATTTTATTCCAAGTTCTATTATTAACTCATCATCTATCTTTTCATTTAAAGCATCAAAGGTTGCTAAAACCACTGCGTTGGATGTCGCTGAACTACTACTTAATCCTGATCTTATGGGAATTTCTGTTTTTGTTTCAACATAAGCAGAATAATCTAAATTAAAATATTCAAGTGTATTCTTAACACATCGGATTATAAGATTCGGTTTTATGTTGGGATTATCTAACACTTTTCCCTCTATTTTTCCTTTTCCATCGTCTATAAGCTTTACTTTTGCATAAACTTTCAAATCCAGACCAAAAGCAGATCCTTTTCCCATAGCTATCGCGTTTATTATAGTTCCAGATGCCAAAGCATATGCACTACCCTCCATATAAATCACACTTTTATTTTTTAGTGTCTTGGATTTTTCTTATTCCCTATTTACTTGTTTAGTTGTTAGTCCAATTCCATAATCCTACTCTATTCTCTTTTGCCTTTCTTTCAATATTTAAAAACTCATGTTCCAATTCAAACCTACTAACATAAACTCTTGCATATCCATACTTTAATAACTCTTCATTAAAGTTTTCTAACTTTCCGCTATCGTTTATATAGATATACGCTAAATACCTTCCATATTTGTCTTTTTTTGGAGCTTCGTCATCAAAAACTATTATTACTTCCTTATGATCTAACTCTCTCTTTGCAAAGTTTTTGGCTTTTTCTCCCCAATATTTTAGATAATTTATATCGGTTATTGGCGTTCCGTTTAGCAGATAATACTCATCAGGATTGTTTTTCTTGTATGTCTCAGGGGTATCAACTCCCAGCAACCTAATCTTCCATAAATGACCATTAACTTCCACATAAATAGTATCCCCATCTACAACTTTAACAACCTTTCCATAGTAGTGTTCATGAGTATCAATAAATGGAGAAGAAACCATGTTGTTGTGTTGCTCAAAACATCCGCAAAATAGCAAGTTAATTGAAATTATTAAAATTATGGGAATTATTTTTATCTTCATACTTATCCCTTCTAATTCCGAATTTTTAATTTTTTAAATTTTTATCAATTTTTGTCTATTTATTATTTAACTTCTATTTTAACTTTTAGATATTTTTAATGCATCTTTTAAATTAATCATTCCCTTATAAAGTGCAGATCCAATAATAACGCCCTCAACTCCGATCTCTTTGAGTTTTTTTATATCTTCGAGTGTTGTTATTCCACCAGAATAAATTATTGGAACTCCTACATTCTTTACTAATGCTTCAATTATATCTGTTTTAATTCCACTCAACATTCCCTCAACGTCAACATTCGTAAATAAAATCCCTCCAACGTTTTTTTCATATTTTTTTGCAATCTCTATGGGATTTTTATTGATCGTCTCTTTCCATCCTTTTATAACAACTTTCCCCTGTTTACACTCAACAGCTAAAATTATTTTTTCTCTTTCAATTTCAGAAAGTAATTCATTTAAAAAGGTCGGATCGGTTATTGCCTTAGTTCCTACTACGATTTTATCTACACCAATATCCATTAACCTCTTAGCAATTGTTAAACTTCTAATTCCTCCTCCAACTTCAACAGGAATATTAACCTCTTCAACGATCTTTTCAATAACATCAATATTACTTCCGCAACCTAATGCAGCATCAAGATCAACAATATGTAAGTATTCTGCTCCATCATATTCCCATTTTTTAGCAACTCTTACAGGATCTTCGAGTTCTAAGTGTTTTTTAGTTGGATCTCCTTGAATTAATTGCACACATTTTTTATCTTTTAGATCAACAGCGGGAATTACGATCACACTCAATCACCTATTTAGATACTTTTTATATTTTTTTAAGTTATAACATCCATATCTTTAACTTTTATAATAAGTTTTATAAACAGTTTAATAATTAAGTAGTCATAATTTAGATTTTATAAAGATTTGTATGCCTAAGTATTTTGACAGTTAGGTTATAACAACTTTGTATAAAAATTATTTAGTAAAAGATTATTAGAATGTTATAAAAATTATCCATAGTTGTCGCTTAGGAGAGTAATCTTACAAACAATTCGATTAAATTACACAAACTTAAATATTTTAAGAAAAATAAAGATAAAAATAGAAGAAAAATAAAGAGGAGATCTTATGTTCATTGTGTTTGAGGGCATAGATGGGAGTGGAAAGACCACAATCTCAAAAAAACTGGCTAAAAGTATAAACGCATTTTGGACTTATGAGCCATCAAATAGTGTTGTAGGGGACTTAATTAGGAAAATACTTTCTGGAAATGTCAAAGTTGATGATAAAACCTTGGCATTATTATTTTCAGCGGATAGGGTAGAGCATAGCAAGAAGATTAAAGAAGAGCTTAAACATAGGAGTGTGGTGTGTGATAGATACCTCTACTCTTCAATTGCTTATCAAAGTGTTGCAGGTGTTGATGAGGACTTTATAAGGTCAATAAACAGATATGCATTGAAGCCAGATCTTGTTTTTTTGCTAATTTGTGATGTTGAAACTGCACTAAAACGAATAAACACAGAAGATATTTTTGAAAAAAAAGAATTTTTAGAAAAAGTGCAAGAGAAATACTTAGATCTTGCAAAAAAAGAAGGTTTTGTGATCATAGACACAACAGACAGAAGTGTTGAGGATGTTTATGATGAAGTTTTTAGCATACTAAAACCAATGATCACTCAACATAGTTTTTAAATAGGGAATAACAAAATATATAAACAATTAATATTTAGAGTGGTATGTTAAAATTGTTAAAGGTGGGGATTATGAAAGTTGCATGTGATATTCCTGTTTCGGAAGTTATGAGCTTTCCAGTCATTACCGCAAAAAAGAATATGAGTGTTTATGATATTGCAAACATAATGACAGAACATAATATAGGAGCAGTGGTGATCGTTGAAGATAACAAACCCGTAGGAATTTTAACTGAGAGAGATATTGTTAAAAGAGTCGTTTCAAAAAATTTAAAGCCAAAAGAAGTTTTAGCGGAAGAGGTTATGAGTAAAAAGATAATAACTATTCATCAAAATGCATCAATAACAGAAGCTGCTAAAATTATGGCAAGATGCGGAGTAAAGAGATTACCCGTAGTTAAGGATGGGAATTTAATGGGAATAATTACTCAAAGCGATATAATCAAAATATCTCCAAATCTATTGGAAATCGTTATGGAATATGCATCAATAACCCCTGAAGATGTAGAAGGGTTTTCATTAGATACTGATGAATTTAGCGAAGAATACATTAATGGAATATGTGAAAACTGCGGTTATCAGGGCAGAGTAAGATTATACCATGGAAGATACTTATGTGATGAATGTATAGAAGAATTCGAAGAAAAAGAAGAGTAAATTAAATAAAAGATAAAATTACAAAAAATTACAATAATAAAAGTAAATTAAAATTAAAAAATCATCTATGGGCTAAACCAACTATCTCTTTTAGAGTAAGGCCCTCCTCTTTTAGAAACGAACATATCTCATCACAGATCTTTTTGAACACATCATATCCTCTATAATAAACTCCACTTCCAACTTGAACAGCTGAAGCACCCGCCATCATATATTCAATAGCATCCTCTCCACTCATTATTCCTCCAACACCAATAATAGGCACATCAAAGTTCTCATACAGATCCCAAACTGCCTTTACACCGATAGGTTTTATCGCTTTTCCACTTAATCCTCCAAATTTGTTAGATAATATAGGTTTTTTCGCTTTAATATCTATAACCATTCCTCTAACAGTATTAATTGCCACAAGACCATCAACTCCCGCCTCTACAACCGCCCCAGCTATTTCTACAATATCACTAACATTTGGAGTTAATTTAGCAAAAACAGGGATTTTAACAACATCCTTAACCGCAGCACATACGTTATATGACATCTCTGGATTTTGCCCTATTGTTGCTCCATAACCCTTCGCATGAGGACAGGAAATATTTAACTCAATGGCATCAACAAAACTTTCAATTTTCTTAGCGACATCTATAAATTCATCCTCATCCTTTCCATATATCGAGCCAATAACCCTAACACCCATTTTTTCAAGGTCTTTTTTAACAGATTTTATTTCCTCTATGTATTCATCAACCCCAGGGTTTGGTAAACCCATCGCATTTAAAAATCCTCCATAAACTTCTACAATCGTGGGATTTTTATGTCCAGAGTTTGGATATAATCCAACTGATTTCGTAACAACTGCCCCGGATCCTCCCTTTGCAATTCTTTTTAACGCACTACCTGTTTCTCCCATTATTCCACTTGCTAAAAATACCGGATTTTTGAATTTAATACCACAAATTTCAGTTTCTAACATAATCGTTTCACCATTCTCTTTCTTTAAAACTATAAACCACTATACAACTATTCTTACGTTTTTTTATGTTTTTAATTTTATTTTTTGATATTGTTTAAAATGCATTATTTAATATAAATCAGTTTTTACTTTTTATTTTTACTTTTATTTTTTTGGAAATCTTCTGTAGAGACAGTTTGGGTAGTTCGTGCATCCTAAAAATTCTCCCTTTTTTGTCCTAACAATCCTTAATTTAGATCCGCACCAAGGGCATGTGTTATCATCTATTTTTGACATTATATCCAAAATTGCAGGGTTTTTATTGCATAATCTCTCTTTATTGTATATTATTTTGTTATTAACAGAGTCCACATAGACGATAAAGTTTTTAAAGAGATGGGAGTTTTCTAAATCGATAATTATTTTACCATTGCTTATTTTTATTCCAGAAGTTATTTGCATGTTTGTCTTTATTGGGAGAAGATAATACCCCTGCCCCGAATACTCTAAAAGTCCCATATTATACTTTATCCTACCAATTAACCAGTTATAGTCCCTATTTGCGACAAATCTAATAGTTTCTTCTATATTATCAAACATATTCTTTTCCTTTATGTTATCTAAAACTTCTCTTATAAACTCATCTTCCTCATATCCTTTTGTTAACATATTAACTGCCTTTCCAATAAATTCTTTTTTATCAAGCTTTATCAATAGTAAAAGTCCATTAAAGGCGTTTGCTACAACATATTTCTCTTTTTCTATTATATCTCTTCTGTCAAATATAAAGTATGTTCTTGCAAAAACTTGTTTCTGTCCTTTTGGAGAAACTATCTTTTTTATTTCAAATTTTTTTTCGTATGAATTTGTTATTCCATAATAAAAGACCGGCATCTTTGCATTTTCAAGTCCAATTATTGAAATAAATCCTTCTGGAACTTTCCAATTTTGATCATAATTTTTAGAATCAAGTTTGCTGACATTAAAATGTAAATCTTTTGACAATACTTCAAATAACTCATTTAACACGCTCATGGTATCCCTCCTCATTTAAAACTAAATGTTTGGTCTTGGCAATTTTTCATCTCTTGTTTCTACAACAACCAACATCGGCTTATCCTTTTTAACATATTCCCGAATAGTTTGCGGGATTTCCTCTACACTTTCAATATAGCAGTTATCTATGTCAAACGCATCTGCCAATCTATTTAAATCTGGATTCTTTATCTTGCAAAATTCTGCTAAACTGTTATTTTTCATCACAATCATGAGAATTTTTAAATTGTGTTCAGAGATAACTTGTAATTCTTCAACGTTCATTAAAAAGCCACCATCTCCACTAATAGAAACAACCTCTCTATCAATTCCAAAGTCGATGGTTCCAAATTTTACTCCAATCGATACCGGAACAGAAAATCCCATGGTTCCAAAAGAATGGGAAGCGATTATGTTCCTTGGAACTACACAGGTTTTTAGTAGGCATGTAAATACAGTATGTTTTCCAGCATCGGTAATTATTATAGAATTTTCTGGAATATTTTCAATAATTTCATTTATTTTCGTGGAATAATCCCCTTGTGGAGATATTCTTTTCCATTTTTCAGTTTCCCATGGTTCTCCAAGATCGAGTGTTTCAAAAAACTCTTTTATTTCTTTGATGTTTTTAGGTGTTAGATGTATGTTCTCTGTTTTACTTAAAAGTTTTTTTCTAATGCTTTCAGGATAGGTATTGAATGATAGTGATGAGGAAATATTTATTATACTATCTGCCTCTAACAGGGGTTTTATTACCCCTCTTCTACCAATCAATCCCACACAATTTTCTTCTTTTTCGTTTATAACTCCCCTCGCTGGAAACGTTGTTGCTATTGGAATATCCACATTTTTAAGAAATTTTGAGATCTTTTCCATCTCTTTATAACTTAATGTTCCATATATCCCCTGACCAATCAAAATTAATGTTTTTTTAAATTTCTCATTTTCATTAATTAAAGTTTTCCAATTAAATGTTTTATCAACTATGTCATTATCTTTATTATTATTGTTCATCTCATTTAAATTTATTTCTTCTCCTATTGTAAACTCTTCATAAACATCCTTTGGGATATTAAGATGAACGGGTTTTTTATTTTGAAAACTTAAAGAAAATGCCTCTTCAAAATATTTTAAATTCGGCTCTTTAACAAAATATCCCTTATAAAAGTTTAAAAAACTCATATCTATTTCTTGAAAGTAATTTTTGCCAATCTTATCTCTGGAACATCGTCCAGTAATTGCTATAACAGCAGAACTATCTTTGTAGGATGTTGCGATAGGTGTTGTCAAATTCGTAGCTCCGGGACCTGCTGTAACTAAACAAACGCCCACGTGGTTGGTTATTCTTGCATAACCATCTGCCATAAAGCCAGCTCCTCTTTCGTCTCTAACCATAACATTTTTTATACTGCTATTTTCTATCTCATTATACAGTGGAAGAATCTGCTCCCCGGGATAGGAAAATATTCTCTTAACATTTTTTTCTAAGAAATCTACAATTGATTCTAAAAACTTTGTTATAACAACCACCCAACCTGGTTATTATGAATAACTAACAAATAAACAATAAATTAACGATAATTAAATAAGAATTAAATAATCAATAATTTAATAATTTTAACCTACTTAATCCATCGCAATTTATATTCTTGGGATATTTCGGGTGAGATCGTGGATAAAAGAATAGTAGTTAGATTGTGTGTTTATCCTATTGCATACTTACTTTGGGGCGGTTTGATGTGGTATTCACAAGTAGTTCATCCTTTTGACCTGACTAATTTTTTATTCTATATTCCTCTCTGCAATAAAGGGTTTTATACAACTTTACAGACCCTTCCTTATCCAGTAATCGAATTTTTTAGAATTATATACCTCTATGGTTTCTCTTTAATAATCGTTGGAGGAATTGGTTATTATCTTTTTATAAAGAAGGACTTTTTAAAGAGTGATATGATTTTGATAGATCTGGCGTTAGGTTGGTTATTTGCAGGAATTATATATACTTTTGTTGTTGTTAAGTCCCCTTTTCAAGTTGGTGTTGCGAAGGATCTTGTTGATTATCACTACTTTTGGATATTTACAAAGCCAACCTATGAGATTCCATCTCTTCACACTGCATACTCACTTTTATTAGCCCTACACTTTAAGGATGAAAAACCGTTGAATTATATTTTTTTTGCTATGGCAGTGTTGATTCCAATAGCCACGTTGATCATGGGTATGCATTGGATCGTCGATGTGATAACAGGAGTTATATACGGCTATCTAATATATAAGTTTCCCAAGACATTACATAAAAAAATAAGCGAAGCATTGGATTTTTTAGCAGGACATATAAAACCTTGCGTTTTTTGTGGAAAATGCAAAGAAAAATAGTTGTGCGAAATTATAAAAATATTTGCACATCCATAGGTATTTATACCCCTTTTAACAAGGATATTAATGAGCGAAATGCGATGAAATAAAATACTACTTTGAAATTTTGGTGAATTAAATGTTTAATAATAAAGGAAGAAGAAATGTAAGAGATAATGAAATACAAAGAAATGTTCCAGTTAAAGAAGGAGAAACCTATACTGTTACTATTGAAGATATGGGTAGAGGCGGAGACGGAATAGCAAGAGTTGAGGGCTTTGTTGTCTTCGTCCCTGAAACACAGAAAGGAGAGACAGTAAATGTTAGAATAACTGCTGTCAAAAGTAAGTTTGCATTTGCAGAAAAAATTTAAAACCCTTTTAAGGTTTAGCTAAACCTTTTCATTTTATTTTATTTATTTTATTCATTATTTTATCCATTTTTATTCATCTTATTTATTTTTTGTTTTTAATTTTTAGTTAGGTTGTTAGTTTTTAGATCTTAATTGTTCTCTTTATTCTTTTATTTTTCTAACTCGCATAGGAGTGCATTGATTATTGATATTAGAACATCCTCTTTTATAGCTCTTGATCTAATCTTCTCTGCAACTCTTAAGGCCTCTCTATACTTTCCAATTTCTATTAACTTCTTAGCTATCTTTTCTAAATCTGTCTCTGTTCTAATTTTTTCAGATAACATTATTGCCTTCTCGATATTGCCATTATCTATATACTTAATCGCAACTTTTCTTAACACTTCATCCCTCAATCCGGGACTTGAAATCTTTTCAGCAACCTTAACCGCCTCTTCATAGTAGCCCTTTTCTATTAAAGTTAAAGCAATTATCTCCAATTTTGCATCTTCTTTTATCTCTTCAACTTTTTTTAACACTTCTTCTATATTTCCCTCTTCAATTAGTTTTATTATATCACTAACCATCTTCCCCCTCCTTGTTGTTCACTTATTTTAAAAATTTTTTCATATTTTATCTACATGTCTAATTTTAATCAACCTAATATATATAATTTTTTAAGTTGGTGTTTATTATGGCACTATATAACACAACCAAGTAAAAACCAAAACAAAAAACAAACAACAAGATAAAAAATTAAACCAAAAAAATAAATTTAACACAAATAAACCTAAAAAATCAAATCATAAAAACTTATAAAACCCTCCAGTATATCCAAGAGACCTCAAAAACTCAACGTCATCTTTATTTAACTCGCATCTCCTCGTTGGAGGAACTTCCTTTCCAGATCTTGCATATATAACTCCCCCTTTCTTTTTAGCCCCAAGATATTTCCCTGCATTACCATCAACAACTATTATCCCATCTCTCATTTCAAAGCCAGTGAAATCATTAGTATTTCCGTTAATTATAACAAGCCCTCCATTTAAAACCGCTCCAGTATTTTTTCCAGCATTTCCATTAACTATAACTTTCCCATTCTTCATTAAAATTCCAGTAGATAGATCAACATCTCCATTAACTACAACTGTTTTATCTTCATTCAATCTTGCTCCAACAGTGTCTCTTTTTATTTTATCATTTATCTCTAAAATTCCTTCATTTTCATCAAATTTATTCGGTTTTAAAAGTTTTTCTTCCTTATATCTTTCTTCAACAAACTCGGTTATAGATATGAATTTCCTATAGCCCTTTATATCGCTCTCAACCTCTATAACATTCCCCATCGGCTCTTTTATCTTATTTTTTTCATTAATATAGACGGTTCCAGATAACATACTAATTCCAAATCTTGTATCAACATCCCCATCCACTATAACCGTTCCTACTTTTATCCTTCCTCCACTTCCTCCAAAATATTTTAAATCAACCCCCATAGAGGAGCAGAATCTTTTCCCAACATTTCCTTTAATATAAACTATCCCTCCATTCTTTAAATGCTCTACAAGGGTTTTAAAGGTAATATTTCCTTTTATCTCTGCCTCTGGATTAAAATCACTCTGCCATATAAAATTATATGTGAAATCGCATAGGCAGTTAATCGGCTCTTTTATATCTATGGTTATTACTCGATCTCGGTTTTTATTTAAAAATTCTTCTAATTTTTCCTTTTTTTCATTCCCTCTGTTTTTAAAGAGTTTGAGACGGAACATCACAATCCCTTTTTACATTTTCATTACACATATAATAATTTATTGCGTCGTTTATTTATTTAAATTTTCATTAGATAAGTTAAACTATTTATATCAGAATAGAGTATTATTCTTCATAAAATATGAATTAAAAAATTGCTGTTTAAAGCAATTAAAAACAAGAAATTAGAACATCATATCAATAATATATAATGAATTAATAATATAAACCCAAACGTTTAATTGAATATAACAATTTATGATAATCATTAAAATAACTTTAAAAGTTCTGAGTGGTGAGTATGTTAAGAGGAAAAGAAGCAACGTTAGCAGGAATTATAAGGGTTATAATTGAAGAAGAGCCAGAGACGCAAGACGAGATCGCTGAAAAACTCGGAATAAGTAGGAGATACGTTGCTAAGTTATTAAAACCGCTCATAGATAAAGGTGTCGTTAAACATCCCTATGTTGTAGATATGAATAAACTTCACACCATCAACTTAGAATTTGACGAAAACATGCTAATGAAAGAGATAAAAACAACTTTTGAACGAATGAAATCTACTTTGTTAACTAATTTGGATTTAGTTCACAGGGCATTAAAAAATAACGATGAAAAATTAGCTGAAGATATTATAATAAAGGATTATGCATTAAATAAAATGGAAGAAGAGATTAGATTACTTTTAGGAATGGATGCTTTAAAATACCTTCCTGGAGCGTATGCCAATGCGTTTGCAACCATTGCTTCCAACCTTGAAAGATTAGGGGATTATGTTGCAAATATTGCTGAAGAGGTTGTTCATGGGTTAAAATTAGATAAAAACATAGAAAAAGATGTTGAGGAGATATTCTCTCTACTAAAAGAGATGTTAATAGAAGCAATAGATGTTGTAAATAGTAAAAGAAAGGAAACCAAAATTTACGATCTTGAAGAAAAACTTCACGAAAAACTCGAATCTTTACTTAACAAAGTTTTAGAAAGTAAAAGAGAAGAGTTAAACTTCTATGTGCAGTTTGGGATGTTTTTAAAGGACATTGAGAGATTTGGAGATAGATGTGTAAATATTGTAGATATTGCTTTGGAATTATATCACAACATCCCAAGAAGTCCAATACCCGAAAGATTAAAGAGAGGAACCTTATAATTGTAATAATTAATAAATTATCAACAATTAATAATTAATAATCAGTTGTCAATTATTGGAGGTAAAATAATGCGAGAATTTATATTCAAAGCAAACAAAACTATAACCTCACCAGACATAAATTTAAAGGACTTACCAGGAAGTTGTGGAAGGTTGGATCTACTGTGTAGATGCGTAAGTGATGCATTCTTTTTATCCCACGATATAAGGAGAGATGTAATATTTTACGCGATTTTATGCGGTCAACCAAATCCTCCCATTTGCATAAAGTTTGTAGGAAGTGAATTGAAAAAGGTCTCTCCAGATGAGAGAAGTATCGCAATTTTTATAAAAAAGGCACTAAAAAAATTTGAAGAGATAGATGAGGAGCAGAGAAAATATTGGACTCAATCAACTCCCGGAATATATGTAAAAAGGGCTGATTTTAGAGATATTGTATTAGAGAAGTTAGAGGAAGGAAAAGAAGTGTTTTACTTACATAAAGATGGTTCAAATGCTGAAAATTTTAATTTTACAAATCCAGTGTTTATTTTAGGAGATCATATTGGTCTTAGTAGAGAGGATGAAGATCTGCTTAACAAACTAAATATTAAAAAAATATCTGTATCCCCAATAGAACTGCATGCAAATCACTGTATAACGATAATACACAATATTCTTGATAAAAAATCTCAGTAGATCAGCAAAAAGTATTTTTTGGGAGAGTTATGGATTGGGACTTAGAAATCGAGAAAGAAATAGATAATAAACTAAAAAAAATAAGGTTAGAACATTCTTTAAAAGTATTGGAATCGATAAATATTGATAAACATTTAAAGATGGGTTTAAAAGAAATGCTACATAGAAGATTAAATGAAGATCCACAATTTTTTAATGTTTCTATTGAAGAAAAACCAGGGGCTGTAATTGCGTTTAGTGGCGGAGTTGATAGCACAACCTCAGCAATTATAGCAAAAAAAATATTCGATGTTGAAGCAGTTTCGTGTTATTCTAAATACATAATGACAGAGAAGCTTAAACAGGATATTAAAGAACTATCAAAGAAGATTAAATTAAAGATAAAGTTTTTAGATATTGATTTGGATGAGGTTTATGATGGGGTTGTTAACTGCAAATTCCACCCATGTGGAAGATGCCATAAGATAATAGAAAGAGCAGTTTTAGATTATGCAATATCCTCTGATGTAGAGTATGTAATCTTTGGAGATCTATTGGCTTTTGGTTGTCAATCAATATATTGGGATGGAAATGTGTTTAGGTTTAATTTGCCCTCTTTTTTTGCACTAACTAAGGATGAAGAGAGAGAATTGTTAAATAGTAAGGGAATATTGTTGGATAGAGAGTACGGATGTCCTCTTTTAGAGATCTATCATCAAAGATGCGGAGGGGTAAAGTTTACAATACAGAGAATTTTAAGAGAAGTTCGAGGGAGAGTTATTAGTAGAGAAGAAGGATTTAAAAATATAATTGAGGTTTTATCGCATAAAAAATAGATCTTTATAATTTTATAATCTTTTAATCTTTTTAGTTTTTCATTTATTCAGTTTATTTTTACTTCTTTACTTGCTTCTACCATATTTTTTAATTTTCCAAATGCCACATCTATTGGAAGTAATCTCATTCCACAATCAGGATCAATATATATACTCTCTCCCAAGTTTTTATTTAAATGAGAATTGTTCTTTAAAATCTCTAAGCCCTCCTCGATTAGGCCTTTAATTTCATCAACACTCTCAACCTTCTTAATCTTAGTATTTACGCAACCAAACCCCACTTTTTTTTCAATATTCTCTAAAATATCTAAATTTTTTTTGTTAGATGCGAATTCGTGATCTAAAATACTAACAGGAAATTTATTCAACTCTTCAATTATGTTGTAAACGTTTCCACAAACGTGCATCGCAAATTCAACATCTATACCCTCAACGATCATCTCCACAGCCCTCCTCGCAATTTCAAAATCATACAATCCAGTCGATAAGATTGGCTCATCGATCTGTATTATTGGAACATGGTCTTTTAATGCCTCTACTTCTTTTCTAAGAGCTTTTGCAATATCATAAACCAAGTTTTCATCCCTATTGTCTGAATAAAAGTTTTCCACCCTTACAGAACTGGCTATTGTGCAAGGTCCTGTTATTATACCTTTAACTTCTACTTTTGGATTTTGACTTTTTGCTATCTTTTTTGCATAGAGAATATCTTTTAATGTTATTGGCTTTATAAACTCGATTTTTCCAATTACTTTTTTTCCATCAAAACCATACATTCCCTTTGTAAATATCTCTACCATATCTCCTCTAACCTGCCCATCGCTAATAACATCTATACCTGCTTTTATCTGATCTAAAACAGCCCTCTCAATTGCATAGTGATATTCATCATAAAGACCAAAAATTGATTTTATCTTGTCAATAAATGATTTTTCTTTTTTTAATACAACAGGATAACTTCCAACTACTGTGGTTTTCACATTTTCACCTTTTAACTAATAATTAATAATTAAATGATTTTAATAATTTCTAATTCCTCAACATTTTAACTTTTTAGTTTTTTAGTTTTAACTGTTTACTTTATTATTTATTATTTAAATAAAAGATTATAAAAAATTATATGTGAAAGAAATATAAAATTTTGAGTAAACTACAAGACAAAAAATAAAAAATTAAATAATTATAAACCAATAACAACATTATAAACAGAAATAATAAACGCTAAAAATAAATATTCAATATAAGTATTTAATAAAAATCTAAAATTCTTCCAATTTACAAAAAAAGAGGGAGATTGATGCAATCCCATAAAATAAAAGTTCTTGACGCATCTGCAATAATTCACGGCTATAATCCAAGTGTTGAAGAGGGAGATCACTACACCACACCGGAAGTGTTGGAGGAAGTTGAATCAAAAAAGATCTTGGTAGATCAAGCATTATCATTTGGCAAACTTAAAATTTCAACCCCAGATCCAAAATACATACAAAAAGTAAAGGATATTGTTAACAAGACGGGAGACAATCTCTCTAACCAAGATATTGGAATTTTAGCATTGGCTTTACAGTTGAACGCTCCCCTGTATACTGACGATTATGGCATTCAAAATGTTGCTAAAAAATTGGGTGTTGAAATTAGAGGAATTTCTTTTAAACCAACAAACAAAAATTTTTTATGGAGAAAAGTGTGTGTTGGATGTAAAAAAATCTATCCCATAAATTGTGAAGATGAAGTATGCGAAATCTGCGGTAGTCCTTTAAAAAGAAAAATGGTAAAATTAAGATTGTCTAAGAAAAACTCTTCAAAAAAGTTTTAGACGTGAAGTAGGTATGAAAAGATTAATAGCAAAAAATAAAGAAGAGTTAATTGAAAAAATTAAAAATTGTGGATTTGAAGATGAGATCTATATAAATTTGGAATTAGATAGAGATATTGCCATCGCGTTATTAGAGCACTGTGAGCCGAAAAAGATATTTATCCCTAAATCCAAATATGCAAGAAGCTCAAAAAAAGTTATAAAAGCGTTAAAAGGAGTAGATGTTGAAGTAATTCCAATAAAGGCAAAGACAGGAAGGCCTACCAATATAGACAAAATAATTAAAAAATATTTAGACAAAAAACCAAAAGAGATCTCTGAGATCACAGGAATAAATATTAAAACCGTAGAATATCATTACTACAAATTACGAAAAATGAAAGAAAAAAAGGAAAAAAAGGATAATCATTAATCTTCTTTCAATATCTTTTTTAAGACATCTATATCGCATTCAATCTTTATCGGCTCTTCACTTGCTCTTATTGCAGCATCAGGGTCTTTCAACCCATGCCCAGTGGTTATACATACAATTCTTTCATCCCTATCAATAATTCCCTCATCTAATAACTTCTTAAGGCCTGCTATTGATGAGGCAGAGGCCGGTTCAACAAAAATTCCCTCTTTCCTTGCTAATAATTTTTGTGCTTCTACGATCTCCTCATCGCTAACCGCCTCAGCATAGCCGCCAGATGAGTATATTGCCTCCAACGCCTTTGGAGCATTAACAGGATTTCCAATTCTTATGGCTGTTGCAATTGTCTCGGGGTTTTTGTAAGGTGTTATGTCTTTCGCTTTTCTCTTAAATGCTTCAACAATCGGCTTAGCCCCCTCTGCCTGAATTCCTGTCATTTTTGGCAACTCGTCAATAATTCCTGTTGCTTCAAACTCCCTAAATCCTTTCCATATTGCACTTATGTTTCCTGCATTTCCTACTGGAACGATAACTCTATCTGGGACTTGCCAATTTAGTTGATCGCAGATCTCAAAGCCGATAGTTTTCTGACCTTCCAACCTAAATGGATTTATTGAATTTAATAAATAAATTAATTTTTCTCTTGCTAACTGCTTAACCATCTCCAATGCATCGTCAAAGTTTCCATTAATCTGTATAACCTTAGCCCCGTAAAACATTGCCTGAGCTAATTTTCCCAAGGCAACTTTTCCCTCTGGCAGTAAAACAATACACTTCTTCCCACTTCTTGCTGAGTAAGCTGCTAATGAAGCAGATGTGTTTCCTGTTGACGCACAGCCAACTACTTCAACTCCTAACTCGTTTGCCCTTGTAACACCAACAGTCATACCCCTATCTTTAAAGCTCCCTGTTGGATTTGCTCCTTCGTTTTTTACATAGAGTTCTTTAACTCCAAGCTCTTTCTCTAAGTTTTTGCATCTATATAGGGGGGTTCCTCCTTCAAATAGTGTAACTATTTTTCTTTCATCTTTTACTGGAAGATACTCTAAATATCTCCAAACACCAATCTGTCTTTTTCTCAATGTTTCTTTTGAAATTCTGTTTTTTATCTCTTCATAATCATAAACTATTTCTAACAACCCGCCACACTCGCAGGTGTAGATTATTTCATCAACATCGTAAGTTTTTCCACACTTTATACATTTTTGTAGCATCTTTTCACCTTTAAGTCAAAATTTATTCATCATATCTACGTGTTGTTATATAAAATCTTTATGTGTTAATTTAAACTTTACATTTGAGTATGTAATTATATAAATTTTATGTGAATAGTTCAAGAAAGATCTATAACAAATAAAAATAAATAGTAAAATGGCAATGTTTAATTATGTGGATGTTTACACTCCCTATTTAAAATTTTTAAA
Source organism: Methanococci archaeon (assembly GCA_013153845.1). Taxonomy (GTDB): domain Archaea; phylum AGJL01; class Methanococci; order Methanococcales; family Methanocaldococcaceae; genus Methanocaldococcus. Next base: position 22,231 of record JAADDS010000013.1, read on the forward strand.
TCCAGTTAACTTGATAAACTAATAGGGGCAGATACATTAATTGGAAAATTTTTGATTTACTGATATGTTAATGTGTGTTTAGAGGAGGGGTGAGGTATGATTTACATCCACAAAAAAATAGAAAATCCAGTAAAAGATGGTATAGAAATTGGAGAAGAAATTAAAAACAAAGTGGGGAATCCTTCTTTAATAATCTGCATAACTTCAATATTGGATGAGAAAAAATTAAAAGATGTATTTAGCGGGCTTAAAAGACAAATATCCTTAGATAACCTTATAGGATGTTCTGCAGGAGGAACATTTAATGGAAAAAATTACATAAAAGAGGATGGAATCTTAATGTTAGTTTTTGATGAACACTATAAGAGTGCAGTATCATGCGAAAAGGTTGGTAAAGATCCAGAATATGCTGGAAAACAGATTTCGGAGAGGATAAGATCATTTATTAAAAATAAATATGCAAAATTAGAGATTGATGATAATTTTTTAGGTTTTGTATTTTTTGATTGGGACGGAAATAGCGAACAGGAGATCCTTGATGTATTGGGAAGAGAGTTAACTATTCCAATAATAGGCGGAACTGCATCTGATGATGGCTCGTTTAGTAAATTCTTCCAGATATTTAAGGGGGAGGTGGTTAAAAACTGCTGTGTTTTTGGAGTAGTTGGTGGTAGATTAAAGTATGAACTAATATATGGCCATGGATATGAGCCGACGAACATTTACGCAAGAGTTACAAAAGCGGAGGGAAAAGTGGTCTATGAGTTAGACGGAAAACCTGCATATATTAGATATTTAGAGATGATCTCAGAGTATTCGAAAATACCAATAGAGAAGATTAAAAAATATTTTTATAGAGAACTTAAACATATTGGATTCTATTTAATTCATCCACTTGGATTGATGGAAGTAAATGGAAATTATATAACCGCATATCTTGAGGGAGTAAAAGAAAATGCACTCGTATTTAGAAGGAAGATATTGGAAGGGAGTTTTTTGGTATTGATGAAAACCAGCATTTGCCGTCAAATTGCTTCAATATTTGAAGAGATCAAAAAATCAAATGAATTCAACGATCCTTTAATATTTATAAACGAATGCTATGCAAGAGAAATGTTAAAAAATAAAAAGTTTTTGGGATTAGAAGAAGATATTCCAACATATTTAATTGATTTCTATGCAAACAATAGAGATTTTGAAGAATATATCGTCGAAGAAAATCTCGTAGGTTGGTTATCCTACGGAGAGACAATTGCCAAAGACCTCATAAGGTTTCATAACAACTTATCATTCACTGGGGTAATATTTGAAAAATCTCAAATTGGTTCGATAAATTGGAAAGAAGAATTAAAAAATTTTGATTTTGATGATGATGAAATCGAGGTCATCGTAAACTTAATACATAAACAACTAACTGCAAAAGAACTACTACATCTAACGAAACTCTCTCAAACTAAACTTTACCATACCTTAAACAAGTTAGAAAGTGAGGGTGTGATAAAATCCATAGGCGGAAAACCAAAACTGTATTATATTGATAACATAAAAGAGATGTTAGAAAAAACCCATGAAAAGATAGAACATGAAAATACAATTAAAAAGATTAAAAGAAAAAAATTGTTAAGAATTCTATAATAAAAACTAAAAACACAATTGGAAACGATATTAAAAATAAATGAAAAATAATAAAAAATAAATAAAATAAAAAATATTGACTCTCTAATACAATCAAAAGTTAAAGCATAAAATAATATTAACTACTAAAAAGATACTAATAAAATAGATAAAAATGAAATAAAAATAAAATACTAAACTAACCGAGTATAAAATTCACAAAATTTCAGGTGAAAAGTTATGAAATTTGGATGGGTTAAAGTTTCAGGAGACGATTGGGAAGATAAAAAAGAGATCGTAAAAATGGCGTTAGAATCATCAATTCCTGTTGTTGTTGCAGATCCTGAAGATATAGAAAAAATAAGGGAATTAGGAAATATAAAAATAGCATCCCATAGTTTAGACGCAGATATTGTCCTGATAGATAAAAATGACAATATTGACTTTCTCAAAGAAGCAAAAAATGCAGGAAAAGAGACGGCAATATTTATTCCAATTGAATCAAAAGAAGATGAAGAATTTGCCTCTGAAGTAGCAAGATTTGGATTTGTTGACAATATAATATTAGAGGGTAGGGACTGGACGATCATCCCATTAGAAAACTTAATTGCTGATTTATTCCACAGAGATGTTAAAATAATAGCAAGTGTTAATTCAATCGATGAGGCAAAAGTTGCATACGAGATATTGGAAAAAGGAACTGATGGCGTTCTTTTAACCCCTAAAAACTTGGAAGATGTAAAAGAACTGTCAAAATTAATTGAAGAATTAAATAAAGAAAAAATAGCATTAGATGTTGCAACCATAACAAAAGTAGAGCCCGTAGGAAGCGGAGATAGAGTTTGTATAGACACTTGCTCATTAATGAGTATAGGAGAAGGAATGTTAATTGGATCATACTCAAGAGGTTTATTTTTAGTTCATTCTGAAACCTTAGAAAACCCCTACGTAGCAACAAGACCTTTTAGAGTTAATGCAGGTCCTGTTCACGCTTATATACTCTGCCCAGGAAATAAAACAAAATATTTAAGTGAATTAAAAGCAGGAGATAAGGTTTTGGTTGTAGATAAAGAAGGAAATGCTCGAGAAGCAATAATCGGAAGAGTAAAGATTGAAAAAAGACCACTAATACTGATAGAAGCAGATTATAAAGGAGATATTATTAGAACAATCTTACAAAATGCTGAGACAATACGACTGGTTTCTGAAAGTGGAGAGCCAATATCCGTCGTAGATTTAAAACCAGGAGATAAGGTCTTAATAAAGCCCGATGAGTATGCGAGACACTTTGGAATGGCCATCAAAGAAACAATAATTGAAAAATGACTATTACTATGAAAATACTTCCTCTAACTATTTAACTATTTTTCTATTGATATTTATTTTAATTTGATTTTTAATTTTTAATAACTTTTGATCCAATTTTTGCAATGGAAAATTTGAGTAAAAAATAGATAATGTGATAAACATGGATATAAAAATCGGCAAGGTTGAAAAGAAATTAAATCAAATAATTGAAGATGAAGGAGCAGTTTACTTAACTTTGTTAGATCCTGAAGAGGAGAATATAGAAGAAATCGCAGAGAATATAAAAGATTATGCAGATGCGGTGATGATCGGAGGTAGTGTAGGAGTTGTTAATTTAGACAACACTGTAAAAAAAGTAAAAAAAATAACTAATTTACCAATAATCTTATTTCCCGGAAATGTAGATGGATTATCAAGATATGCAGATGCAGTGTTTTATATGAGTTTGATGAACTCTTTAAACACATATTGGGCAATCACTGCCCCAACTCTCGGCTCCATAACCATACTAAAATACAACTTAGAACCGATACCAATGGCTTACCTTTGCATAGAGCCAGCGAGAAAAACTGCTGTTGGATATGTTGGAGAAATTAGGGAAATTCCGCAAAACAAGCCAAAGATAACTGCAATGTATTGCCTATCAGCAAAATTTTTCGGAATGAGATGGGCATATTTAGAGGCAGGAAGTGGGGCAGAGTATCCAGTAAATAACGAAACCATATCAATGGCAAAAAAACTTTCAGACATTAATTTAATAGTCGGAGGAGGAATAAGAAAACCAGAAATCGCTTATGAAAAAGTTTTGGCAGGGGCTGATGTCATAGTTACAGGCAACTTATTAGAGGAGAATGCAAAGGCAGTTGAAATAATGTATGACTACATAAAAAAGGCAGGAAGGGAAAAATTAAAAAATTAACATTTTTTAGCAACAAATCCGATATAAGATGCGAAATTTTTTAAAAAGGTTTTGTAGATAAACCTATCTAATGGTGAGCCCGTTATATTTGCCCCAAAAGTGCATATTATTTTAAAATTTTCCTTTTTTAATATTGATTCAACCTCATTCTTATCATAAAATCGAGTATTAACTCTTATTTTCTCATCTCCTATATTTTTTATAATAACACCCCTCCGTTTCCTGATAGCTTTTTTAATTTTTTTAAAGTTTCCTCTGACAGCATTTCTTAATATCCACTTTGCATCATAAACATTCGCAACAGTAAATATAAAAATACCATCATCTTTTAAAACCCTCCTGACCTCTCTAACTGCCCTATTCAAATTGCAATGATTCAATGCTCCAAAAAAAGACACCACTACATCAAAACTACGATTCTTAAATGGTAAAAACTCTGCATTTCCAACAACAACAAACTTATCTGTCTTTTCTCTTGCTATTTTTGACATTTCTAAGGAAATATCTAACCCAATTGCTTTATTCAATATCTTTAAATGCTCTCCTGTTCCACAACCAATATCCAATACAAAATCCTCCCTATCTACAAACTCAGAGATTATTCTTCTCTCCACAACCCTCATATACTTGTTCTTATATAAACTATCATAAACTCCTGCTAATCTGTCATAATAATCCTTAACTCCCATAATTCTCACGGTGATCTCTTTGATAACAGTAGCAACTGCGGAATGTTTCACTCATGCTCAAATTGGACTAACACTTCATAAAGCATCAGCAGGATATGATGAGTTTGAGTTTAAATACTTATTTAATGAAGATGATTTAAAACTTATGAAAAATATCAAAGTGATAACAGCAATGTTTGTCCCCTCCATTTTAGGGGCTGAAAAATTACTTAATATAAAATTACCCAACCCAGATTACGCATACAAGTATGCAAAAGCTTATTCAGAGAAAAATGACTTAAAAGTTGCTAAACTTATGGCTGAAGGGTTAAAAAGGAAATTAAATGTTGATATTGCAATTGGATCCACCGCAGGTATTGGCAGAGGAGCAATATGCATCCTAACAAACAAAACCTGCCATCTATTCACATCGGATATATATGCAAACCTCTTAACCTTTGAAAACATAAAAGAAAGACAAAGAAATGGTATAGAGAAAGGTATCAAGAAATTTTTAGATGTATTAAAAAATGAAGGTTTTTTATAACCTATTTCTATTTTTTATTTGTTTTTAGTGGGTTTCGAAGGGGTGGTTTATTTTGTTATTTTGTATATTTAGATGTATTTGATTATGGAGTTTTTTTAG
>JAADDS010000036.1 GCA_013153845.1 Methanococci archaeon
ACAGCATGTCTTATTGCATCTATCCATCTAACATTTAGTTCGTCGATCAATTTTTTAAAACATTCTATTGCTTCCTTAAATCTACCCATTCTTTTTAATAAAACTCCTTTAAGATATAGTGCGTTTTTATCTTTTGGTTTTAACTCTAATGCCCTATTAAGGCATAGAAGTGCCTCTTCATACTTCCCAAGTTTTCTCAAGATCTCTGCTTTTTTAACCCACATCGGAACAAAATTTGGCGTATATGCTAAAATTTCATCGTATGTCTTTAACAGTTCATCATACTCCCCCAAAAATTCTAAACATATGGTTTTTAATAAGAAAGCAGATGGAAATTTATTTTCAATACCGAGTGCTTTGTTGTAGCATTTTAATGCCTCTTCACAGTTTCCACTCATTCCATAAAGTTGTCCCAAGATCATCCACATGATTGGATTTTTTGATTCTAATTTTAAAAGTTGTTCAAATGTATCTATTGCTTCCTTTATCTCCCCCTTAGCAGATAATGCAAGACCTTTTAAAAATAAAGCCATATAAAAGTCCGGCTCTAATTCTAATGACTTTTCAGCATAATATATTGATTTTATCAAATTTCCTTCGAATAATTCGCGATATGATCTTAAAACATTTGCAATTGCTTCTAACGTATCAACTTTTAGAGTTTTTTTTCGGTTCATATCTCAATCACCATAAAAATTAAAATTAATAAAAATTTGGATAATTTTGGACTTATTCGATTTTTAAATATTGGCTAACCAATACATCAACACACTTTTAATGTTTGTAGTTGAGTATATAAAATATTTTTTGTTAAATTTTATTTTATAAATTTTTAGTATTTTTTAAATAATTTTAAACTTTTTAAACTTTAAATTCTATAACATTTATTTATCGAGAGCCATGTTGTAATACTCGACTGATTCTTCAATTCTACCTAATTTCTCTAAAACTCTGGCTTTCCCTAATAGAGCTTTTGTATGGTGGGGCATTAATTCAATCGCTTTATCATAATACTTTAATGCCTTTTCAAGATCTCCCTGTTTCTCATACAATCTTCCTTTAAAATACCATAAACTTGGATCATTTGGCCTTAGTTCAAGCCCCATCTCTATATATTTTTTCGCTTTTTCAAGTTTGTTAAATAAAAAGCAGAGATAGATTGCATCTCTAATAACACCCAACCATCGCACATTTAACTCATCAATAAGTTTTTCATAGTATTTAAGAGCTTCATTTAACTTTCCAACTCTTTTAAGCAGTAGTGCTTTTAAATATATGGCATTTCTATCATTTTCGTTTATTTCAAGAACTTTGTCTAAACAAACAAGTGCCTCCTCATACTTTCCAAGCTTTCCAAGCATGTGTGCTTTAAACAAATATGCAGGAATGAAATTAGGAGATAGTGAAATTAACCTATCGCAGCACTTTATTAATTCTTCATATCTCCCAGAAAAGCAGAGGCATAATGCTTTAAAGAAGAATGCGGTTGCAAATTTCTCTTCAATATTTAATGACTTCTCATAACATTTTAATGCCTCATCTAAATTACCCATAATCTCGTAAAGTTGTCCAAGAAGTGCATATGCAATTGGATCGTTTGAATTTGAAGTTATTTCTTTTAGATACTCTATCGCTTTTCCAACCTCTCCTAAGATTGCCAAAGATATTGCTTTTAAAAATTTTGCAAATTTAAATTTTGGATTAATTTCAAGAGCCATATCTATGCAATAAAGAGATTCTAACAGATCCCCCCTATCCCTACATTCGTATGACTTCAATAGATACGTTAATGATGCCAATACATCCGTTTCTCTCAGATCTCTTTCAAATTCTTTCTTACTATCATCTTTATTTTCTAACTCCATAACAATTCACCGATTCATATAGTAAATTTCATACTCGAAATATTTAAAATACTAACTTATTATTGTCTTAGGATATATATTAAAATTATGTATTATCGTTAAAATTGTAAAAGCGAATGAATAAGTATTCAATTTTTAAAATTAAAAATTATTATTTTTGCAATTTAACAAAAAATAATTTAAAAAACATTAAAAAAACAGCTGTTTATCAACATCTCCCTCTCCTATAAACACATCACTAAATCTTGTTAAATAGTTTCCAATATCTAAAAGTTTTTCAACCTCTCTATAAAATGGCATCTTTCTAAAATGTTCCCTTCTGTTGAGTTCTAACAAATATCTTATGATCTCTTTTTCATTATTTTTGGTATCAAACTTCATTAAATTAACCTTTATTTCATCTATCTTACTAAACAATCTATCGTTTTCATACCCAAATACTTCATAACATCTCTCCAACAACATATCAAACGTCTCAGCACCAAAGATATACCTACCAAACTCTTCTCTCTCTTCCCATGTAATCTCCACATCGTCATAAAGCCATGTTTTACTACTATACTCCATTCCTGCATTTATTATTTCCTCAAAGCTATCAAAATACAACTCCTTTATTAGTTCTATAACCTCCTCTATCACTCGCTTATCAACATCTCCATGTTGGATTCCTTTACAGTAATGTTTTATTATTAAGAGAGGGGTTCCATCCCACTTTATCATACAACTAAATGGAAATATCCTACACATTAACGGTTTAAACTCAATCCCTTTTTCTAAATGAATTTTACATAAATTGTTGTTCAATAAAACACAGCCCTTTTCATCAACCTTTAATCTATATTTAAAATCCCCACAACACTCTTCTATTGCATATTCATAGTTTTTTAAACGTATCTTATCAAAGTAATTTAAATATATTCTCCATTTTTCGCATGAACAGCAATAGGCACAATTTATGCATTGATATGTTATTCCATCAAATGTTATCTCCCAGTCCATAGAGATCACTGCCCTTTTAATTTTATAATTGAATGAAACTCATAAAAATTTTAAAGATTTTAAAGTTTCATAGTAAAAATATTATACTAAGAGGTTAATAATCTTAATTATAAATTTTACGGTGATGTTATTGATAGAGCTTACGTATGCATTTTTATTCGTGGTGCTTGCTGTTTTGATTGCATATAGAGAAAAGCTGGGGATAGAAAAGAAGGTAGTATATGTTTCAATATTGGCATTAATACAACTCTTTATACTTGGATTTGTTTTGCTATATATATTCTCTTTTGGAATGATTGGAGCATTTTTAATGATATTTTTTATGATAACACTCGCATCCTATTTGATAATGAGAGAAATTAAATTATCTCATAAGTCAAAATTATTTATCAGCTTGTTTCTTACTTTTTTAGCAACTACATCAGTTTCTTTGGCAATTTTAATTATTCCAAAAGTTGTTAAATTCGAGCCAATATATGTAATTCCACTTATGGGAATGGTTATTGGAAATACGATGAATACTGTTCACTTAGCCCTTGATAAGATCATTGATATGGTTAAATCAGAACGAGATATACTTTGGGGATACTTAGCACTTGGAGCTACAGAGATAGAGGCGTTGAGACCTTTTATTAAAAATGCGGTAAGATCAGCTATCATCCCCCAAATGAACAGAACGAAGTCCGTTGGTGTTATCTTCATACCGGGAGCGATGGTTGGGATGTTGCTAAGTGGAGCAAATCCAATCTACGCTGCTGAAATTCAAATTGTAATAATGTGGATGATATTAAGTTCCTCTGTAATTTCGAGTATTTTAATATGCTACTTGATGTATAAGGAGATTATTAGGGCTTAATATAAAAAATAAAAAATTGATAAAAATTAAAAGCAGATATTAAAACAGAAACATATAAAAATAATAGAAAATAATTTAGCCCCTAAGTTCCTTCATCTTCTCGATCCTCTTTTTAATCAGATCTATCTTCCCAATATCGCTCCTATGGTAAACCTCTCCTTTGATGTATTTTGTTGCTTCCTCAGCGATTTTTTCTGCAGTTGTTATATCATCCGCAACACCAACCACAGCAACAGCTCTCGATCCTGTCATGTATATAGAGCCATTCTCCTCATTAACTGATGCATAGTGCAAAATTGCTCCCAATTTTTTTATTGCCTCTTCATTAACTATAATCGGCTCTCCTTTAACTGGATTGTCTGGATAACCCTTAGGAACAACATACTTACATACAGTTGCCTTGTTCTCAAATTCAACTTCAAGATCTTTAAGTTTTTTGTCTACAATTGCCTTACAAACATCTAAAAAATCACTTTTTAATATTGAAAGAAGATTCATTGCCTCAGGATCTCCAAATCTTGCGTTGTATTCAATGATTTTAGGCCCTTCCTTAGTTAGCATAAACTGCCCATATAAAATTCCCTTGTAGCCACCAACTTCTTCTTTTAATGCCTTAACCGTCTCTTCCATGATTTCTTTTGCTAAATTAACATCTTCATCGGTCATGAATGGTAATTTATGATCTGGGCATGAATAAGAGCCCATTCCTCCAGTTATACTTCCCTTATCTCCCTCGAAGGCATGGGGGTGATCTTGAACAAATGGTGTAAACTTTATTGTATCTCCATCCACAAATCCGTGAAGCGTAAATTCAACACCCTCCAACTTTTCCTCTATCAGAACTTTACCTCCTCCCAATCCGCTCTCAAATACCTCTTTTGCATATTTTTTCGCTTCTTCATTATCTTTCAACTGCTCTCCAACAACTTTAACTCCCTTTCCTCCTGTTAATCCAACTGGTTTTACAACTACTTTGATTCCTTTTTGAGTTAACTCATCAATAAAACTTTCTAATTCCTCCCCATACTCGTCAAACGCTTTATATATTAAAGAACCCTTTATATTATATTTTTTAAATAAATTTCTCATGAATTCTTTATTTGTTTCTATTTGAGCAGCCATTTTGCTTGGACCAACTGCTGGAATTCCCAACTCCTCTAAAAGATCAACAACACCTTCCCCTAAAGGTGCCTCTGGGCCGATAACTGCTAAATCAGGTTTAATTTTTTCAGCAAATTCTTTAACTGCTTCCAAGTCCGTCTCTTTTGCTAATTTTACTTCTTCAGATAATCTTGCAATTCCTGGATTTTTATTTTTCATTAAGGTATATAACTTCACATTTTCGTTTTCTTTTAAAGCATGAGCTATTGCACTCTCTCTTGCTCCTCCTCCAATTAACAAAACTTTCACATTCTCACCTCTTTTTAGTAGAAATTAAAAACAGAATAGAAACAATATCATTTAACATATTAAGTTTTTTATTCTAACACGATCTCTCGATATTCTTTTTTTTCAGTGTCTAATATGCCTATTGTTGGAACGCCAGTTAAATAACCACAACACTCTCCAGGGTTTATTATCAACACATCGTTAAGTTCTTCAAACACTCTGTCATGGGTGTGGCCATAGATAACAACATCATACAACCCGGATTTTATTGCCATCTCTAAAACTGACTGATGATGCCCATGAGTAATAAAAAATCTCAAACCATCAATCTCAACAGAGATAAAGTCATCTATAATGTTCTCTTCATTTATATCCCTTAGCCAGTCCCTTAACTTACATCTCTCTCCATCATTATTTCCGTATGTTGCTATAATATTGGCATTCAAATTCTCAAATTCCTTTATCACAAACAAACTTACAAAATCTCCACAGTGAATTACAGTTTCTACCTCCTCCTCATTAAAAATATCGATTGCTTTTCGTATATTTGGAATATGGTCATGAGTGTCGCTTATTATTCCAATTTTCATTTTATCCCTCGGGACTTCAAAATTATAAACTGATTTAAAGTTGGCTATAAAGTTTTTTATTTTATTTGGGTTATAATTTTATCCTATCTATTTTTTTATTATTTATCTTTTATCTTTTATTTTTACACATTTTGGGACTCAATAGTTTTTGATTTTTCATCAAAAAAATCTTTGCTTCATCTATTAGATCTACAACATACTTAACGCCTTCACTCTTTATTATTATGCTGTCTGATGTTGCAACACTCTCCCTGTTTTTAAGTTCAAAATCGCAATTTTTAACGCAAAAAACATCTCCTCTAATATTAAGATCCTTCATCTTCTCTCTGATCTTTTTTGCCAAAACTCCACTCTTAGATACCTGAGAATCTAAATATATACATGGAGTTATATTGTTATATTTGAGAATGGTTAATAAAAGATATATGGCAGTGTCTGTGAAGTCATTTAATTTATACTTTCCATAAACGTTCTCAAAGTCCCTATAAATATTATCATCACATAAAACAACTTCATTTCCTTTGATTAGTGCCTCCAAACCGATAAGGACATTAAACCCATCAATATATAATGTTTTTCCTTTTATATCTTTTAATTTTCTTAATTTCTTTTTGGTAAGTTTTACTTCCTCATCACTGTGAGTAGTTCTAACAATTCTAAGTCGATCCTCTCTACTCAACTTATAGTGATTTGCTACAAAATTCAATGCAACATCTTTTTTGTATCCTCTATTTATTAAATATTTGAAATCCTCCTTAGCCCTCTCGAGAGTCATAATCTCTCCTTATTATACACACATCTTCACACTCTCTACAAAATATACAACTATCTATATCTACTTTAACAATAAGAGAGTTTACATACTCATCAGGCGTTAAAATTGCTTGCAATGGGCATTTTTCAACACATTTTAAGCAGAGTTTACATTTTTTTGGATCGATGGTTTTGTTGATCACATCGATAGCTCCACATTCGCATAAACCACAACTATTACATCGATCTTTTATTATAATTGGAGTTTTTGGTTTTGGAATTTCGTTTTTAATTATTGGAATAGGGCAAACTAACACACATATCCCACATTTTAAACATTTATTCTCATCTATTGTAAATCTATCTTCTATAATCGCATTTGTTGGACAGACATCAACACACAAACCACAATGAGCACAGATTATTTCTCTAAACTTAAATATTGATATTGCATTTGTTGGACAAACACTCACACACAAACCGCAACCTATACATTCAGTTAATTGAATTGGTTTGGTTTTTGATGGCTTTTTAAATTTTTTCCTATTTGTTAAGAAGATATTTTTTATAATGGCTTTTATCAAACCCTTTCCCTTGAAAATTTTATAAAACTCCTCTTCCATAGATCTCACGTCAAAAATATTAAATATGTCATATATATTTAAATATACAAATTAATTTTTAAAAAAATAAAAACTATAAAACATATCAATAATTTGAAACAAAATTTTGGCGCCCTGGCCGGGATTTGAACCCGAGTCACGGGAGTGACAGTCCCGTATGATAGGCCGGGCTACACCACCAGGGCTCATAAAAAAATAAAAAGTGGCCGGCGGCGTCGCCCCTTTCCCGCCAGAAGGCAGTACTCGGGGCATCGCTGGGGGACTTAACTTCCGAGTTCGGGATGG
>JAADDS010000006.1 GCA_013153845.1 Methanococci archaeon
TTATTAAAAGTTTCGAGGTGAAATATTATGAAATACCTTTCAGCAAAATCAAAATTAAACATTGAAGCCCAAGATGGAGGATTTACCACGACATTTTTGGGCTACTGCTTGGAGAGAGAAATATTGGATGCAGTTGTGGTTGTTAAAAGTAAAAATTGGAAACCAATTGCTTATTTAGCAACAAACACAGTTGAGTTGTTAGAATCTCCAAAGAGTAAATACTCTATCTCTCCAAATAACAAGTTGTTAGAGTATGCAACAGAAAACTACGATAAAGTTGGTTTAGTTGGTTTGCCTTGCCATATATTGGGAGGATTGCAGTTTGATTTAACTTTAAAGGTTGGTTTATTCTGCACTAAAAACTTCTACTATGATACAATAAAGAGCATTATAAAAGAGAGATTTGGAGTTAATATTGATGAAGTATATAAAATGAACATTACAAAAGGTAAGTTTGTTGTTGAAACATTAAAAAGAGAAGGATTTACGAAAACTGAAAAAGTTGTTTATGAAATTCCAATAAAGGAGATTGAAAAACTCTGCAACTTAGGATGTAGGGTCTGCACTGACTTCTCGGCTAAATATGCCGATGTATCAGTTGGAAGTGTTGGAAGTGAAGATGGCTGGAACACAGTAATTGTAAGAAACAAGATGGTTGAAGAGATAATAAATGATATGGTGGATAAGGGGCTGATTGAGATTAAGGAAGAGGTAGATATTAAAGCAGTTGAAAAATTAGAGGGCATTAAAAAGAAAAATGAAGAGATTAACAAATGCTCTGCATACTTTGCTGTATGCCCTGCCTTATTTTAAAATATTTAAAATGTGATGCTTTTTATCTGTATTATTTTATTTTTCTATTTTTTTGAGATATAATTTTAAAGAATATAAAATAATGTAATTTTAAGTTGTTTCAATAAATTAATAAAATTAATCAATAAAAAAATAAAAATTTTAATGAAATTTCTTTTTTATAAGTTTTTTATAAGATTAGTGGTGATAAATATGTTGATTAAAAAGATTGAGGAATTGAAAAACTCTGAAATCAAGGATGTTATTGATAAGAGAATACAAGAATTCAAGTCATTTAAAAATAAATCTAATGAAGAGTGGTTTAAGGAGTTGTGTTTTTGCATTTTGACAGCTAATTTTACAGCTGAGGGGGGAATAAGGATTCAGAGAGAAATAGGAGATGGATTTTTGACACTATCAAAAGAGGAGTTAGAGGAAAAATTAAAAAAATTAGGGCATAGATTTTACAGAAAGAGAGCTGAATTTATAGTTTTGGCAAGAAGATTTAAAAATATTAAAGATATTGTTAAGAGTTTTGAAAATGAGAAAGTAGCGAGGGAGTTTTTGGTAAGAAACATAAAAGGGATTGGATATAAGGAGGCAAGCCACTTTTTAAGAAATGTTGGTTATGACGATGTTGCTATAATTGATAGGCATATTTTGAGAGAACTTTACGAAAACAACTACATTGATGAGATTCCAAAGACGTTGAGCAGGAAAAAATATTTAGAAATAGAAAATATATTGAGAGATATTGGAGAGAAAGTGGATTTAAAGCTCTCTGAATTGGATTTATATATTTGGTATTTAAGGACAGGGAAGGTTTTAAAATAAATACAATAAGTTTATTTCATTTGCTCTAAAATAATAGCTGGGCAGATCTTTTTTATTCCTTCAATTTTGCCAATTTTGTTAAATATTAAATCAGAGAACTCTTTTCCATCCTTAGCCCAGATTTCTGTCATGATCATGTGGTCTCCTGTTGAGGTAAATACTTTTTTAACTTCCTCAAATTTGCAGAGTTCCTTAGCGACATTTAAGAATTTATCTGGCTCTGTATCAAATCCAGTTAAGGCAACGACATTATATCCAATCTTTGAAGGATCAATTATTGCAGTATAGCCCTTAATAACTCCTTCCTCTTCTAATTTTTTTACTCTCTTTCTTATAGAACTCTCACTTGTGCCCAATTCTCTTGCAATATCTGTGTATGATCTTCTTCCATCTTTCATAAGAATTTCGATAATTTTTAAGTCCTTTTCATCCATATTTTCACCGAATTTCGTATAATTAATAATATAAAACATAACCAAAAAATATGCGAGTTAGTATTTATTTCGTTAAAATATATAAAAATTTTGGGGGAAGAGTATGGCAGTTGAGATAATCGTTGATAGAAACAAGTGTATCGGATGCGGAAGATGCTACGATGTCTGTCCAAAAGCTCCACTTATATGGAAAAAAGATGAAGATGGAAAATATTACGCTTATGATGTTGAATACTGCCACAACTGTAAATTTTGTGCCGGTAGATGCCCGACAAAAGCAATTTTAATTAAAGTAGTTAAACCAAAAAAAGAAAAGAAGGAAAAAGGATGAATAAGAAATGAATAAAATATAAAATAAAAAAAGAATAAAAAAGTAAATACTAACCAATTATTCTTTTATCTCAGCAAGAACATTATCTAATGCATCAATTAAAGCATCTATATGCTCTTTCTCCACAATAAGCGGAGGTAAAAATCTCAAAACTGTGTCAGAAGTGCAGTTGATTAAAAATCCTTTTTCAAGCATTTTTTTAACTATATCTGCCCCATTAAATTCAAGTTCTGCCCCAATCATTAATCCTAAGCCCCTAACATCTTTTATGAAGTTGTATCTCTCCATAAGGTTTTCGAGTTTTCGAATAAAGTATTTTCCTTTCTCTATAACTCTGTTATCCTTAATTAACTCCTCTATAACCTCAACGGATGCCAATGCAGCAGAACAAGCCAATGGATTTCCTCCAAACGTTGTTCCATGGTCTCCATAACTTAATGCCTTTGCTATTTCTTCTTTTAAAAGCACTGCTCCTATTGGAACTCCTCCTCCCAATGCCTTTGCCAATGTTAAAATATCTGGCTCTACTTTATAATGCTCAAAGGCAAACATCCTTCCAGTTCTTCCCATTCCACACTGCACTTCATCAAAGATTAAGATGATATTTTTATCATCACACAGATCTCTAACTGCCTTTAAGTAATCTCTATCTGCTATATGGATACCTCCCTCTCCTTGAACTGGCTCAATCATTATAGCAGAGGTTTTGTTTGTTATTGCTTCTTTCAATGCCTCTATATCGTTGAATGGGACATATTTAAATCCTTCTGGTAAAGGATAAAAGCCCTCCTGATACTTTGGTTTTGGTGTAGCGGCTAATGTTGTTAAAGTTCTTCCGTGAAATGCGTTATACATGCTAATTATCTCTCCTCCGTCTCTTCCCAAAACCTTTGATACATACTTCCTTGCAAACTTTATAGCCCCTTCATTTGCCTCAGCTCCACTGTTGCAAAAGAAAGCTCTATCTAAACCACTCAACTCAACCAACTTTTTAGCAAGTTTTATTTGAGGGATTGTGTAATAGATGTTTGATGTATGAATTAACGTCTCTGCCTGCTTTTTTATCGCTTCAACAACCTTAGGATGGCAATGCCCTACATTATTTACTCCAATGCCAGCTAAAAAATCGAGATATTTCTTTCCATTAATATCATAAACCTCCATTCCTCTACCTTCAACTAAAACAACTGGCAACCTTCCATAAATTTGGAGATGGTATTTTTTCTCTAAGTCAATCCAATTTTCGCTCATTTAATCACCAATTTTTATTTAATGTTAAATAATTTCAATCTCATTATTGTTTTGTTATGGTTTGTTGGTGTTTTGTTCTATACTTGCATTATCATTTTGTTCTTATTCATTACTAATAAACTTTTAATTTTTAGAGTAATAGTTTTTTGCTTAATTTACATTTGAAATGCCAATAAAACATCATAGGGCTATATATCTTATAGTCCTTGATTACCTAATCAAAAACATTTTTATTTAATATGCGGTTTATTATACTTTTGCTGTTGATGATCATAACTAAAATAAAAATAATAAAAAACCTATAAAATCTTTTGGTGATACCATGCATAAAATATGCGTTATAGAAGGAGATGGAATAGGAAAAGAGGTTGTTCCAGCAACAATTCAAGTTTTAGAGGCAACTGGCTTGCCGTTTGAGTTTGTCTATGCTGAGGCAGGAGATGAGGTTTATAAGAGAACAGGCAAAGCTCTCCCAGAAGAAACGATAGAAACTGCCTTAGATTGTGAGGCAGTGTTATTTGGAGCTGCTGGGGAGACAGCTGCTGATGTTATCGTTAAATTGAGGCAGATATTAGATACCTACGCCAATGTTAGACCAGTTAAAGCATACAAAGGAGTTAAATGCCTAAGACCTGATATTGATTACGTTATAGTTAGGGAAAATACAGAAGGGCTTTATAAGGGAATAGAGGCAGAGATTGATGAGGGAGTAACAATAGCTACAAGAGTTATAACAGAGAAGGCATGTGAGAGAATATTTAGATTTGCATTTAATTTGGCAGAGGAGAGAAAGAAGATGGGAAAGGAAGGAAAAGTTACCTGTGCCCACAAAGCAAATGTCTTAAAATTAACTGATGGATTATTTAAAAAGATATTTTATAAAGTTGCTGAGGAATACAACGATATAAAAGCAGAGGATTATTACATAGATGCGATGAACATGTATATCATAACAAAACCGCAAGTATTTGATGTTGTAGTTACTTCCAACTTGTTTGGGGATATTTTATCAGATGGAGCTGCTGGAACTGTTGGTGGTTTGGGATTAGCTCCTTCAGCAAATATAGGAGATGAGCATGGATTATTTGAGCCAGTTCATGGTTCAGCTCCAGATATTGCTGGGAAAAAGATAGCTAATCCAACAGCTACAATATTAAGTGCTGTTTTAATGCTTAGATACTTAGGAGAGTATGAAGCAGCAGATAAAGTTGAAAACGCCTTGGAGGAAGTTTTGTCTCTTGGCTTAACAACACCTGACTTAGGAGGTAATTTAAATACCTTTGAGATGGCTGAGGAAGTTGCTAAGAGAGTAAGAGGAGAAAAATAAAAATAACTATTAATAATAACCATCAATATCTATTGACATTATCTAATTATCTATTTTTCAGATAAAAGATTTTTATCCTTTTATTTTAAAAATTTAAAATAAAATTAGGTTTTTATTTATTAGGAGGTGATTTTATGAGATTGGCTATTATTGATTATGATAGATGCCAGCCAAAGAAATGCTCTATGGAATGTATGAAATACTGCCCCGGAGTTAGAATGGGAGAAAAAACAATAGAGATTGATGAAAACACAGGAAAACCAATAATATCGGAGGTTTTATGTTCTGGTTGTGGGATATGTGTTAAGAGATGTCCATTTAAGGCAATATCAATTATTGGATTGCCAGAAGAGTTGAGTGAGGATAAGATAGTTCATTCTTATGGGCAGAATAGATTTAAGCTATTTGGTTTAGTTATTCCAAGAGACGGAGTTGTTGGGATTATTGGGCAGAATGGGATTGGTAAATCTACTGTCTTAAGAATTTTAGCTGGAGAGTTAATTCCTAATTTAGGTAAGCATGATAAAGAGCCAAATTATGATGATGTTATAAAATACTTTAGAGGTACTGAACTGCAAGATTACTTTGAAAAATTAAAAAATAAAGGAGTAAAGGCAATCCATAAGGTTCAGTATGTTGATGTATTACCAAAAGTTGTTAAGGGAAAGGTTGGAGATCTATTAAAGAAAGTTGATGAAAAGGGCAAGTTTGATGAGGTTGTTGAAAAATTAGAGCTAAAAAATATTTTAGATAGAGAGTTAAGCCAGTTATCGGGTGGAGAGTTGCAGAGAGTTGCTATTGCCGCGGCATATTTGAGGAATGGAGATATTTATTTCTTTGATGAGCCATCTTCATGGTTAGATATTAGGCAGAGATTTAATGCTGCAAGGTTAATTAGGGACTTAAATAAAGTTGTTGTAGTTGAACACGATTTAATTGTTTTGGATTATCTATCTGATTATATCCATATTATGTATGGAGTTCCTTCTGCCTACGGTATTGTCTCAATGCCTAAGAGTGTTAGAGTGGGAATTAATGAATATCTTTACGGAGAGTTGAGGGAAGAAAATATAAAATTTAGAAAAGAGCCCATTATATTTGAGAAGAGGGCAGTGATTGACTTTAAAAACAGACCAATTTTGTTGAGCTATTTACAGATGAAAAAGACACTTGGGGACTTTAAATTAGAGGTTAGTGGAGGAACCATTTACAAAGGAGAGGTTATTGGTATTTTAGGGCCTAACGGTATTGGAAAAACAACATTTGTTAAGTTATTGGCAGGAGTAATTAAACCAGATGAAGGAGAAGTTGTTAAAGAAGGAGATATAAAGGTCTCATATAAGCCACAATATATTTCTCCAGATTATGATGGAACTGTTGAGGATTTATTGAGTTCAATAACCAATATACACACTTCCTACTACAAATCAGAGATAATTAATCCTTTACAGTTAGAAAGAATTTTAGATATGAATGTTAAAGATCTCTCCGGAGGAGAGTTGCAGAGAGTAGCTATCGCTGCATGTTTGAGTAGGGATGCAGATATTTATTTGCTGGATGAGCCATCAGCATTCTTAGATGTTGAGCAGAGATTAATGGTTTCAAAAGTTATAAGAAGGATAGCAGATGAAAAAGAGGCAGGGATGTTTGTTGTTGATCATGATATTTTATTCCAGGACTATATCTCAGATAGATTTATTGTGTTCAGCGGAGAGCCCGGAAAGTTTGGTATAGGAAGTAGTCCGATGAATAAAAGAGAAGGAGCCAATAAATTCTTAAAAGAAATGCAAATTACATTTAGAAGAGATCCAGAAACAGGAAGACCAAGAGCCAATAAAGAAGGAAGTCAGAGAGATATTATGCAGAAGGAGAAAGGAGAGTATTATTACGTTGATGAATAACTATTTATTTTTTTATTTAACTTGTTGTTTGTTTTTGTTTTTTTGTGTTTTGGGTTTTTAATTGAGATTTTTGTTTTTTATTTGTTTTTAGTGGGTTTCGAAGGGGTGGTTTATTTTATTATTTTATATATTTAGATGTTTTTGATTATGGAGATTTTTTAGAGTTTTTAATTTATTGAAGTTGTTTTTAAAAATCCACGGTTGATTATTTTAGTTTTTTGTTTTTGTTTATTATTTATTGTTGTTTTTTAGATAGAAGTCTGAATTGTTTTGTTATAGGGTTTATAAAGAAAAGGGGTTATTTGGGGGTAGAAAAATTATGGTATAGAAAACTATAAATATCAGTAA
>JAADDS010000032.1 GCA_013153845.1 Methanococci archaeon
TATCCAATATCCATAAACGCCCTACCTCCAGAAAATAAAACATCTAATACAAACATTACAGTTGACTGGATATTTTTAAAGGATGTAAATGACATTACTGCAATAGTTGGAGCAGAAAACATTCAACCAATTACTTATACTGAAGAAAAACCAAAAACTTTCAATGGAGTTATTTATTATGGTGTTGGGGCTTATGATAAAGTATACAACGGAACATATTCAATCATAGGTCTCTTTACAAATAAATCTGATTATTGGAAGTATCCAACAACTGTGGGTTATAAACCACTTATAGAAGAAAATTAATAGATCATCAACTTTTAATAAACGTTTTGTTTTTATTAAAAAAAAGTTAACGAAATTGAGTTCTAAATTAAAAAAACTGTTAAAATTTTTCATCTGATTTATTTAGCAACAACTAATAATAAGTATAATTACGATTGTTAACTGACTAAAATAAAAGGCAGATAAAAATTGAGAAGATATAGGGTTAATATAAAAAGTTAGAAAAAACATAAAATTAAAAAACATAAAATATGTGTTATTTTACTTAATTATTTGGTTATTTTTATTTATTCTTCTCAATTGAAATTTTAACAGTATATTTTTCCCCATTAGGTGTTTTTATCTCCCAAATCTTTTCGTAATCAGGAGTTAATGCTTCAACAAATTGCCCTCTAACTTCCCTTTCAACGATATTTTTGAATTCATTTATATCTATTCCTTCAACTTTTATTTTGATTTTTTCTTCAATATCTAGATCCATATCTTTTCTCATCGATTGAATTCTTCTAATCACTTCTCTCATTAAACCTTCTTTTATCAACTCATCGTCAATTTCAGTATTTATAAATACAGTTCCCTTTGAAAACTCAACTCCTGATATATAATCTGGAATCTCCAATCTTACATCTACATAGTTCGGCTTTATCTCATATCCGCCCAATTCAACACTTCCATCTTTCAATTTTTCAATTAGATCCTTCGGATCCACTTCATTTAACAACTTAACGATTTTTGGAACTTCGCTTCTGTATCTTTTACCTAACTCTCTGTAATTTGGCTTTATTATATATTTACTACCTTCAACTTCTCCAAATTTGATATTTTTAATATTGCCTTGCTCTTTTATTATGTAAGAATATTTCTCAACCGCTTTTTTAACCTCTTCGCTTCCAGCAATGGTTATCTCTTTTATTGGATACCTCAGAGTGTATTTTATTCTATCCCTTCCTCTGTATATTGCATCAACTACATCCCTAACTATTGCCATATCTCTCTCTAACTCCTCATCAATAAACTCTTCATCAACATCTATCCTATTCATAAATATACTTTCTTCCATATCATCTGTTTTTAGATTTTGATACATTGCCTCAGCGGTGTGTGGAGCTACTGGAGCTAATATTGTGGCTAATTTTAATAATACATAGTAGAGTGTTTGATATGCTGCTAATTTATCAACATCCTCTTTTTCTTTCCATGTTCTATCTCTTATTAATCGAATATACCATCTGCTTAGGTCATTTAATATGAAATCCTTTAATGTCCATGTGTATGTGTGGAAGTAAGGAACTTCAAGATTTTTAATTGCTATCTTAGCAATTGTATTTACTCTACTTAAAATCCATTTATCTTCATCTTTTAAATATTTAAAATATTTTTCATCTGGTTTAAAATCATCTAACACCATATAATTAACTGCAAACATATAAGCGTTCCATAAAGTATTAAATAAACTTAAAACATCATCCATCTCACTCCAAACAAACCTTAGATCCTCCCAAACCTTGTTTGCGCTTAATAAATAGAATCTCAACAAATCGGCCCCATATTTTTCAACGACATCATCCGGATTAACGATATTTCCTAAACTTTTACTCATCTTGTCTCCTTTCTCATCTAAGGTAAAGCCGTGCATCAAACATTTTTTATAGGGAACGTCTCCAAACACTATTTCAGAAAGAGCGTGCTGTGAATAAAACCACTTCGTAACTTGATCATGCCCCTCTGTTATAAAGTCAGCTTTTTTAAGTTCTTTTATTCCGATTGATGCATAAGGAGCCAAACCAGAGTCAAACCAAACGTCTAAAACATCTCCCACCCTCTTCATCTCTCCTCCACATTCGCATCTCAACTTTATTTTATCAACTGTTGGTTTATGTAAATCATTGATCTCTCCAACTTCATCTTTATTTATCATCTTTTCCTCTAATTCTTCAACGCTTCCCACAACTATATATTTTCCGCACTTCTCACATACCCAAACAGGGAGAGGAATTCCCCAGTATCTTTGCCTACTTATATTCCAGTCCCCGACAAACTTAACCCCATTTATATATCTTGTTTCAACCCAGTGAGGAATCCAATTAACTGTTTTAGCATGCCCTATAATATTTTCTTTGATCTTTGATATTTCTAAGAACCACTGCTCAGTAGCTCTAAACAAGAGAGGGGTTTTACATCTCCAACAGTGTGGATAGCTGTGTTTTATCTTTCCAGCATATATTAGCAATCCTTTATCTTTTAATGTTTCGATTATTTCAACATCTGCCTCTTTAACAAAAACTCCTCTCCATTTTCCTTCTGTATATTTTCCTTCATCATCTATTGGGGAATAGATTGGCAAATTGTATTTTTTACCAACTTCGAAGTCCTCCTCTCCATGTCCTGGGGCAGTATGGACTAACCCAGTTCCTCCATCTAAGGTTACATGCTCTCCTAAGATGATTGTATGAGCGTTTTCTAATTTAGCAAAATCCTTCTGCTTATCGTTCTCCTCTAACAATGGGTGGATATATTTTATCCCCTCAAGTTCTTTTCCTTTAACTTTTTTGATTATTTTGTAGTTTTTGATGTTATGAGTTTTTTTAGCTTTGTTTATAACTTCCTCAACTAACTTTTCAGCAATAATCCAGACCTCTTTTTTGTTATCATCAAATTCAACTTCTACATAGGTATAATCATACTCAGGATGAACAGTAACTGCTAAGTTTGCAATTAAAGTCCATGGTGTTGTTGTCCAAATAACAACATAGGTGTTTTCTTCATCTGCTAATTTGAATTTTACATAGACAGAAGGGTCGTAAACCTCTTTATACTCTCCCCTGACCTCATGTTCAGCCAAAGCTGTCTCACATCTTGGACACCAATAGACAACCCTCAAGTCCTTAGTTAACAACCCATTCTCATGTGCTTTTTTTAAACTCCACCAGCCGATTTCCATATACTCCTTGGTTATTGGCATGTATGCATTTTCCCAGTCCAACCAAACTCCCAAATTTTTAAATTGATTTTCCATAATCTCTTTGTGTTTTAAAGCGAATTCTTTACATTTTTCAATAAATTTATCTACACCAATTTTTGTTTCAATTTCTTTCTTATTTTTTATTCCAAATTCATTTTCAACTTTAACTTCTATTGGCAATCCATGCATATCCCATCCTGCCTTATCTAAAACATTATATCCCTGCATTCTTTTAAATCTTAAATAAGTGTCTTTAATTATCTTATTCCATGCAGTCCCTAAGTGTATAGCTCCAGAACAATATGGAGGACCATCAACAAAATAAAACTCCTTATTTCCTTCATTCTTTTTCTTTACCTTTTGATATATGTTGTTTTCTTCCCAGAACTTTTTTATCTTTTTATCCAATTCTCTAAAATTCACTGGCTCGACTTTTTCCATTTAATCACCTCATATTGGAAATTATATCTGAAACTATATCATCTAAATTGCTTTTAAAGCTTTTTAGTTTACTTATTCTTGAAACAATCTTGTTTAAATATTTATTTTGTGGTATCGAATCATCTTTTGTATTTTCTTCTGAATCATCTGGGAGGGACTGAATCTTTTTTATTATTTTTTTATCATCTATATTTGCAATTTTACACAACTCCATGCATGTTTTTTTCACGCTTAATCCATTTTCAACTACGATGTTTAACAATTCTTCATAACTTATTTTCTCCTCTATTACTTTCCAATACTCCTCAAATATATTGCTTTCTATGATAAATTCGATTACTTCCAATATTTTTATACTTAGGTCAAGTTTTAGGAGTTCTGAGGTTATGCAGTTTTCTTCGTTTTCAAGTTCAGCGATCTCTTCCAAATTTTCAGAATCATTTGATCTCAATTCGTTTAATTTTATCCTAAGATCGTTTAATTTTCTAAGTTTGTGTTCCCCCAGTTCTACCATTTCTTCTTTTCTGTTTTTTATTTCAACTAAGGTAGGATAATTTTCTAAATCCATTAAATCACCCCACAATTGGAAGAATCATTATTATTTATCATTATTTATCTTTCAAATTTATTTAAAATATTATCTATTAGAATATCAATTAATATTTAACATTATTTCAAGCATATAAAAATATGTTAATGAAGATATAACAATAAATCACATTCTCAAAATTAAAATAAAAATGTAATTTTATAGAGTTATATTATTTTTTCTTTTCCTTTTTCTTTGATTTATAGTATCCTTTCAATACAGGCAGTTTTGGAAAGTCATCTAACAGTTTATAATAAACCTCTCCGTATCTTTCGCTAACCACAACAATATGGGCAGGAGGATGGATCTTTCTAATCTTATCTATTGCCTTGGGTGCTTTTTCAGCGACTTTTGCTAAGCATGCTGTCTTACATGGCTTCTTTACTTCTCCCAAGATATGGCTTAAAATCTCGTCAGCTGCTTCTGGCACAATAATTTTCGGCTTTCCAATAATCGTTAATTCTGCATGTCTATCAACATCAGCCAAGGCATTCTTTAATTTTTCATAACTATCTCCTCTTATCAAAAGTATCGTCATAACCATCCCTAAACGTGTTTTTATTATTTTGGTTGTTTTTGTTTTCTTTTTTAGTTTTTAGTTTTTGTTTTTATTCTAATGATTTATTAATCATTTAATATTTTTATTGATAACTGTTATAATTTTATTTTCTTTTATAATCTTCAATTCTTTTTATTACTTCTTACTTTTTATTTTATTTTTTACTTGAAGTTTTATATGAGTTTTTATTTTATCTTCCTTTTTTATTACCAAAGTGTAGATCATTATGTTTTAAATATTCTTCAAGCATAAAAGGAAAGTCGGAGGCATTAACAAACCTCAACCCTAACCTTTGAGCCCATTTTTCTATT
This sequence comes from Methanococci archaeon, assembly GCA_013153845.1. Lineage (GTDB taxonomy): Archaea > AGJL01 > Methanococci > Methanococcales > Methanocaldococcaceae > Methanocaldococcus. The sequence continues at coordinate 5,148 of JAADDS010000032.1, forward strand.
CCACCATCACTCGCTACTACTGCTGCATCTAACTCCTTAGCTAAAAGTAATACATCCAAATCAGGAGCACTATCCAAAGTTCCAACTCTTAAAGCACTTCTGTATTTATTTCTAAAAGTATTTATTGTTTTTGAAAGGACTTTATTTAGGATCTCGTTTTTATTCATCTCTGGATGTTTTTTAGACAGTTCATAAACCATATCTGTGGCTTTTATTATATGATCTTCTCCGATTCTCATCCCTTTGTTAATCCTCTCCCTCAAGTCCTTAACATACTCGTAAAAAATCTCTGATGGAATTTTTATTTCATATCTGTTTGGTGTTTTTTTAACAAGCCATGTATCAACTTTAACCATAACATCTTTGGGACAGTTCTCGCTTTCTAAAAACCCCATTAGTTCATTATAGACAGTTGGATATGGGATATGGCATGAGATATTTAACTTTATCCTTGCCTCTGCTATCAGATCCATAACCTTGTCTGTTAATTCAGTGATCGTTTTAACTCCCAATGCTTTTCTAACTGACGGTTCGGTAAAAGCACTTGTGTCTAAGCAGAATCTCTGTTTTTGCATACTTCTCCCCAAAATTTAGTTTCTATTGAAATTCATATCTGAAAAGTTTTGCTTTTTATTTAAAGTGGAAATTATAAGATTTTCATGTCGGCATGTATTTGATATATTAAGGGATATGGAAGGACTGAAACACTTTTAATACATTAAATCGTTTTGATGAAACTTTTCTTAAAGTTTCACTGCAAGTATCTTTATCTTTGCAGGATAGTTATTTATGTATTTTGATAAGATCTCATTTGGAATTTGTGCTTCTAATTTAGATAAAAGACGCTCCTTAAAATGCCTTGAGAATCCATATGGTAGGGAATTTTTTATCTCCTCTATGCTGTTGAATGGCCTTTTCCTCTCCAAAATTTCAGCAACATTGCTCGGTAAGTATCTGTATAGATCGGATTCATTAGCAGTTTCTAAGATCCTGTTTTCAAATCTTTTTAATATTAAATCATTTAGTTTTCCACTTTTATAGAGTTCTTTTAAAATCTCTAACGTAGTTTCTGGAAGCATATCTTTGATCTCTTCAAATTTTCCCTTAAATATTGCCTCTCTAATTTTAGTTCCACTGATTCCTTCCAATCTCTTAACAAAAACAAATTTTGGATGAAATTTTAAACCCTCTCTGTTGAGTTTGTATATCATCTGAGACATTGAGGCAATCACATAGTTATCTATGTTCAACCTCTCTCCCAAGATCTCTCCTGTCTCTATGCAAATAATTTTATATGGCTTAATACGTATGTGATAACCTTTATTTATGCAATTAATAATCTTTTCCATCGTTTCTTCTGGAATATAACCCCTTGGAATTATCTCAGCTCCCAAGGTATAAAACATCTTTATTAAACATCTCATATACTGCCCAGAGCCCATAATTCCCATAGGTGGGCCTTCAACAACAATATCTGCTCCTGCTTTTATTGCCATCTCTGCCCTTATATATCTGTTTAGAAAATAAGGAACTCCTCTTCCACTTCTTTCCAATGGGGCTGGCAATACACTAATAAAAATTCCATATTTTTTACCTCTTTCTAATGCATACTTATGCCCTTTATGTAGGGGATTATATTCAGTAAAATCACAGACAATTTTATCTTTTCCTTCTCTGTTTTTTATTTCTTCAACAATTTTCTTGAAATGTTTAAAGGATCTTTTATCTTTTCTTTTGCTGTCTGTTATGATTTCTTCTCTATCTTTTAAAAAATTTTTTAACTGGTTTGAATAGATCAAATCTATGTTCATAATTTCACCGATAACCATAAACTTTATATATGAGAAGTTAGATTCTTATTGATGCTGAGGGCCCATGGTCTAGCTGGCTATGACGTCGCCCTTACAAGGCGAAGGTCGCCGGTTCGAATCCGGCTGGGCCCACTAT
>JAADDS010000026.1 GCA_013153845.1 Methanococci archaeon
CTATCTTCTCCAACAACTATAACCTTATTTATTAGTTCTGACTCTCCAACATAGCCCAATATTGGGTTATCTTCTGTTATGTTTGGAGGAAAATCATAGACGATTATATCATATTCCTCTTCAAGGACCTGAATCAGCGTTTCAAATCTGCCAAGTTCTGGTTTATATCCAAAAACATCTGAGGAAACATCTGTATGTATAATATCTAAATCGTCATGTTTTGAGATAATATCCTCGATTGCAGAGTGTCCAGCGAGATATGTATTTAGATTATGTTCTCTTCCCTCTAATCCGAAGAGTATTGCAGAGGTTCCTCCATATATATCACAATCAATAAGGATGGTTTTGACTGACTGGCTTATAATATATGCAAAGTTTGCAGCGATCGTTGTTTTTCCTGTTCCTCCTTGGATGTTGTAGAATCCAATTTTCATTATATCACCAAAATGAAATTAAATTATACTGGCATTTTTATTTTTGTATGTTTTTATATATTTTTATTTGGGTTTTAATTTTTATTTTAATTTTACATTTTTTATTTTCAATGTTATGTTAATCTAAGATAACGATCTTCGGTGGATTAACAATAACATATTTGCACTCTTCTCTGTTAAATTCTTCATATTTATATTTCCCATTGAAATCTTTCTTAAATACTGTTATTTTTATTCCAGTATTGTTTTTTATTAGCAGGAATTTACCTTTATAGTGAATACTGTTCTTATTGTAATTGTATAACCAATTTGCTAAGTTTCTGAAAGATACAATATCTGTTGCATTTTCTTTTAATTGCATTATTAAAGATGGGCTGTAATTTCTAATATCAGATATATATATTCCGAAATCCTCATCCTTTGGTGGAATATAGGTTGTTTTAACAACATTTACTCCATAAACATCTTTTAATGGATTTGGAACCCTGATAACAGGAATTCCATTTATTACTTCAAAGCCCTTCTCTCCAGGAACAACTGCGTAATCTACCCTATTTTTTATATCCAATCTCCAACTTAGGTTTTCATTGTCAATACCAAAGATAGCATCTACTAAATACTTATCAGAACTCTCTAAGAAGAGTCCATCGCAACCGCTTGCAAGAGCATAGGCATAATTTTTGACAAACCAGTGGTTGAAGTATTCATACTTCTCCCACATTTCACTTTCAATTTCAGGAGATACAGGTTTTCCTTCGTAATACCATTTTGAGGGCTCGTTTGCCTTTCCATTCCAGTATGGCTCTCCCTGATCTACGTGGTAGTATTCAACTTCACTTTTAGCCCCCTCTTCCCAGTATCCATAATCTCCCGTTCCTTTATAACTTATCACTTTTGGATAGTAGTTCCCTATTGGATCGTTTCTAAATGTTTCTGGGGCTTTGTCAGTATAGATGAGTGGGTAATAACTTAATGCTAAGAGATCATATGATCCATTTAAATATTTTAGATTGTCTTCTTCGGTGTAGGGGTTGAAGTATATGTGTGTGTAGTTTGTCCATGGCTTTTTAAACCAGTAATCGTAATAAAGGTCTCTAAGTTCATCTAAATTGACATTTTCTTTTTCTACCAAGGTTATTCCTTCACTACCTGTTATAATATAGCTAACATTTATACCGAATGCCTTTAATGCTTTTATTTGTTTTAATTTTGAATTCAATATATTTTCGTTTAAAACATCTACTTTTATCTTTCTACCTGCAACATCTACTGCATAGGATCCATCTTCATCAGGAATTATTTTATCTACTGCAACCCCTGTGGCAAGAATATGCTTATAGTATGGAGGAACTTTGTTTATATATGCAAAAACCCCTCCGTTTTTTGCTATATAGCTTCCAATAATATCTAAGGTGGATTTATCATTTAATGACGTTGGATACAAGATTAAAAGTTTGTTCTTTTTTATTTCATAGACCCCATCTCCTATTCTTTTGTAGTTGAGTTTGTAAACAGGTGGGGAAGAAACATTTACTGGGGGTTTAAATATTAAGACCCCATCTTTATCTTGATATACATATTTTTTTGGATAAATTAAAAAGACATCGTTTTTATCTACAAATATGTAGTTGTAGTAGTTTGGAATGCAGTTTTCATGTGGTGTGTATGTATATTTGTAATAGTAGTCGTTTGATTCGTTTTTTGGAGGATTGAAGTATATTTCTCCATCCTTTCCGACTGTGATATACTTTTTAGGATACAGTATAAATGTCGAGTTTTGAATCAACACATAGCCGTCATAGTTTGGGATTTCAGTGTTATTTGGAATTTTTATTTTATATGGTTTAACAAACTCATATTTGCTATTATTTTCATATTTTGGAGGGTTGTAGATTAAGGTTCCATCTTTTTCTCTGTAAACATAGTATTTTGGATAAACAAATATGATTCCATCCTTAGTTATATAAGTGTAGTTACCATAGTCAGGAATTTTTGATGAGGAGTATCTTTTAATCCCAAGTTTTAACATCACATCTTCATTTATATTGTCGCTATCTACACAAAATACAACAAGAGCATTAGAGTTCAACAGTCGATCGATTTCTTTGGCATTTGCATCTGAAAGTTTTACGAATGTTATGGGAATTGAGCTTGTGTATTTGTAGTTCAAGGCATCAGAGAAAGATAATCCCGCAACGAGGATCATTAATGTTAAGATTACAATTTTTTTCATTCAATCCACCTCGAAATATCAACTCATTCTATCATCATTTATATTTTATAATATTCCTATTTATAATATTTTCTTTTGTATTTATTCAATAATCTATTTGAATGATTCATCAGTGTGTAGTAGTTAATCACACGTAATTTGATATAAAATTTTTATGTAAATTTTTAATAATAAGATTTACTAATTTTTATAGTCAAGTTTTAGTGAGAGATTTCCTCAAAACTCTCAACATACATTAGTGGATAGTCAATATCCTCAATATATTTTAATTTTAAATTAGCAATAGTTTTATTTATCTTTATTTTTAAATGAACATTTAGCATTTTTCCCTCTAACGAAACATACTTTTCTCCAACACCCTTAATCTCTACCTCTATATCATACACACATGGCTGATTTTTCATTGCTTCCTCTATTGCTTTTTCTAAAATGTCCTTATTTTTAGCACTTACTGGAGTTCCAACAAATTGATGAAACAAAGCTCCAAGCGTTATTCCTCCTTCAAAAACAGCCCTTTCTCTTTCAGATAGATTTTCAAAATATTTTTTGAATATTGGGTGTTCTTCCAACTTCATTGCTATCCCCGTTAACGAATTAATTAATTGTTTTTTATTTATTTTCATTTTACTTCAAGCATTTTTTCAATAGCAATTTTTGCTTTTTTAATAACCTCTTTATCTAATTTAATCTCATATTTTTCTTCCAATAGGCATTTCTCTAACTTCTCCAAAGTTATTTTTTTCATTTCATTACATATGGCATCTTTTCTTAATGGAATTAATTTTTTCTTTTTTCCAATCTTTTCAAGTTCAATTTCAAGACGATTTATCATTCCAACTTCCGTTCCAATTATAAATTCCTCATCCTCTGAATTTAAAACGATTTTCAATATTCCGCTCGTGCTTGCAATATGATCAGCATGATCTTGTAATTCGGGATTACATTCTGGATGAATCAGCACTTTTGCGTTTGGATATTCTCTTTTTAGTTTTTTTAAATCGTCTAACGTAAATTTTTTATGAACATAGCATCCCCCTCCTTCTGGGATGGCAATAACTTTTTTTTCAGTTCTTTTTTTTACAAAATAAGCTAAGTTATTGTCTGGCCCAAAGAGAACTAAATCTTCTTTTAGAGAGTTTACGATCTTATCTGCATTTGCGGAGGTGCATGTTATATCTGCCAGTGCTTTCGTTTCTGCGGTTGTATTTACATAAACAACCAGTGGAGCTTCTGGATAAAGTTTCCTATATTGTTTTATAATTTCAGGAGGTAGTTGATGAGCCATTGGACACTGGGTTCCTTCAATTTCGGGGATTAAAACCTTTTTTTCAGGATTTAGTATTTTTGCCGACTCTCCCATAAAATCGACGCCACAAAAAACGATAATATCTGCATCTGTTTCTTTTGCTTTAATGCAAAGTTCAAGTGAATCTCCCAAAAAATCAGCTATTTTTTGGATCTCTTTTGGTTGGTAGTTGTGGGCCAATATTATCGCATTTTTTTCTTCTTTTAATTTTTTTATCCTTTCTTCAATCTTCATAATTATCCCTCATTAATCGTCCCAATAGATCATAATAATCCAATTAAGTTTATTTTCGTGTTTTGATTGCAATACTCTTACATTATATTCTTAGTTTATTAAGTTATTTTGTTATTTTTAAGTTATTTATGCTTTTTAATTATTTTTTTAATTTTAATTAATTTAGTTTTATTTAATTTTTGTTGATTTTGTTAAATTTGTTTTACATATTTTATATCTTATATCCTGCTCTTTCTAATCGTTCAATAACTTTGCTCCACGTTGGAAGGTTTGTTTGACAACCTTTCGCTTCAACTACATAGGAAGCAGTGGCAGAACCAATTAATCCACATTTTTCTAAATCGTAACCTTTTACATAGGCAGTTAAGAACCCTGCCCTATAACTATCTCCTGCTCCTGTTGGATCTGCTGGATTTTCAACTTTGATACAAGGAATTTCAATTTTTTTATCTTTTGTATAAATAATACTTCCTTCGCATCCTCTTGTTATTACCAAAACATCTACTCTATCTAAATAATCCCTAATATCAAATTTTAAAAGGTTTGAAGCCCTTTCAAATTCATGCTGATTCATAAATAAAAAGTTTGTATTTTCTATAACGTCTTTCAATAAATTTCTTGAATATTGGGGAAGATCTTGTCCAGGATCAAACGAAACAAGATTATTCCCATAGGAATTTTCTGCACATCTTGCATTAAACTCTGGATCTCCAGTGGCAATATGGACTATTTCAGTATTGAAATTTGGAGGATTTAACTCTTTGTAGTGCTTTGCCGCACCCCATGAAAAGAAAGTTATCTGATCGTTATTTTTATCTGTAAAGATCCACGCCTTTGGTGTTTCTTCTTCTTCTGAATAGTAAAGTTTCGATATGTTTATATCTAAGTTTTTTAAATATCTCTCATAACCGCTGTTCTTAAAATCATAACCAACACAGGAGAGGAGTTCAGAATCAACTCCAAGTTTTTTTATACCAACCGCAGTATTTGCAGCAGCTCCACCGTAGTATTTCCTTGCAGAGGGTATTTGAATCGAAGTATTCACTTCCGGAAACTTTTCTATATTGAATATATAATCAAGGGCAGTATGCCCTACACATGCAATTTTTTTCATAACTACCACCTTTATCTTTGGAAATGGTTTTTTGTGAAATGCAAATCTGTAAATAGTTAGAATACTAAAAATAAATAAATAAAAGAAATGATGAAAAATTGTTTATATATGATAAACTTAAAGATTAATTATTGAACTATTACTTAAAGATTTTTAGGTGGAATATATGATAGTCCTATCTGAGAATTCTGAAGCAAAGGATCTGATTCCAATAGCAAAATCAGTCCATTTTTTAGTTAACAAGCTTCCTGTTGCCATGAGAAGTAAAAATAAGCCAGGAGTGAGGTTGGAAAAAGGAGAGGTTGTTGATACGAATTATGATGGATACGTGTTAAAAATAGCAATAGAAACAGGAGATATAGTTAAAGCCACCCCAATCGTTGGGCCATATGCTGGCCTTCCTGTTATCGTAACACCAATAAAAGAAGATGATAAAGTTATTGGAGCGATAGGGGTTGTAGATATTACTGCTGGAATATTTGAGGATATACTGGCAATAGCAAGGAGACCTGAGTTGTATAAGTTCTTACCTGATGACGTATTTCCAAGATAATCTTTTTAAAGGGATCAAAAATAAAAATAAAAATTGAAAATAGGTAATAGTAAATCATAACAAAAAATAATAAAAAATAACCACAAAAAATAAAAATAAAAAATTAATAGAAAAAGAAAAATAAGAATCTAACTTGTAAATAATATAAACAATTAAACAAATTGAAATAGATAAAATCAATTGTAAAGGTGAAATTGTGAAGAAGATATTTATCTACCCTCCAAACAGTTTAATTTTAACGGATTTAGTCGAAAGATTTGGTCATAAGCCCTTAAACTTAAATATTGTTATTGGAAAGCTTGTTAGAACTCCAGAAATTGACAGTCCGCCAATGAACATAACTGATGAGGAGCCAAAAAAAGGTTTGAAATATGCTGCTGTTGAAGTTCCTTCGGGTGTTAGGGGAAGAATGGCGTTAATAGGGCCATTGATTGATGAAGCGGAGGCAGCAATAATAATGGATGAAGCCCCGCTTGCCTTTGGATGCATTGGTTGCCAAAGAACGAATGAATTAACATTATATTTAGTAAAAAGGAAAAATATCCCTACTTTGAAAGTAAAATATCCATCTAATGAAGAAGAAGCAGAACTTTTAGTAAATAAAATAGCAAACTTCTTAAAAAGCTTAGAAGAAGGAAATCAATAGATAAAAGAAATTATGGGATTAATAGATATTTTTTCCTGATTTTTTATTTTTTAATATTTTTTATTACTTCAATTTTAAGGTAGCCATGTACTTTCGTCTTTTATTTTTTCTGGAAGATAAGTATTAACTACATACTTTAACCCATACTTTGCTAATGACTGCTGTTCTGCCCTAACACCCATATCTAACATCTGTTTTAATGCCTTCTGCCACTCAGGGAAACTTCTAACGAAATCATCATTTTTTAACCCATCTTTTATTCTCTTAATATCCTGTTCTTTTAGTGGATGTGTTGGTAGATCGTAATCGACTATATCTTGAGGAGTTACCCCAATCAACCTCGCAGAGGGAATGGAAAGTTTATCGGCCAAGTGTATTGCCTTTCCACTTCCAACTTTCAATGTTCTATAAATGTTCAGATACCCGTAAGGGTCTCCATCCGTAAAAACCAAAACAGGAATATCATACTCCTCATGTAGTCGTTTTATAAACCTCCTTGTAGCTCTTGCAGGAACTCCTTTTAAAGATACCAATATACAGTTATGTTTATCCCAAAATCTCTCTGCATTTAACCTTGCAAACATACCTGATGTTTCTATTGCCAGTATAAAATCAGCATTTGTTTCAAGATTAAGTTTTGTTATGTCGTTTGGAATGTTATATGCTCCAGTTCCTAATTTAGAACAATCAACGACGAGTTCTCCTTCCGGTGTTTCCTCTATTATTTTTAATGGCCCTACTACTGAGGAACCATCCTCCTCTGGAATAAACCCTAAATGTTCTCTCAAAACTCCGAGTGCTGCTTCCAAGTCCTCAATAACGTTGTTTGATGCCTGCTGTTCGTCAAATCTCGCTTCTCCCCAGTTTTTTGAGACATAATATGCTTCCCTTAATGTTGAAAAATCATCTGTCTCCAATAACTGTTTTGCAAATTCCATCATTTTGGTGGTTTGAGCAAAAATCTTTGCCTGATTTACAGTTAGAGTTCTTGCTTTTTCTTTACCAACCAGTGTAAATGAACCCTTTTCTCTATCAAACATTGCATTGGATAAACTTCTAATTGGCATCGTTATTTTTGGTCTTTTTCCTTTCATTAAATCATTATACATCTTTTTAGCCAAATCGATAATTTTCTGTCTCGCAATTTCTCTCGGCTTTTTTGATAGCGTAGGAATCTTAACCATTCTACCTCACCAGATAATTTTTTAAACTAAATGTATTACATATTATCGTTATTGTTAATTTAAGATATGAACAACCAATAGATTTTTATACCTCATCTTAAAATTGAATAATAATGATATATTACAGTGATCTTGCAGGGGAATACTATATAAATATACATATATAATCATTTGGTCAACCCTCCCCTTTCTTTCATTTATTGATTTAAAGATTTATATGGAGGTTATAGCGTGAAGTTTTTAAAAAGTGTATTAGAGGAAGGAAAGAATCTTGATGAGTTTGATAAGTTGGATTTAACTCCTGAAGATAAAGAGTTGTTAGAATATCTCCAACAAACAAAGGCAAAAATCACTGTTGTTGGATGCGGTGGAGCAGGAAACAACACGATAACAAGGTTAAAAATGGAAAGGATAGAAGGGGCTAAAACCGTTGCCATCAACACAGATGCCCAACAACTGATCAGAACAAAAGCAGATAAAAAAATATTAATTGGAAAAAAATTAACAAGAGGTTTAGGAGCTGGAGGTAATCCAAAAATTGGAGAAGAAGCAGCAAAAGAAAGTGCAGAAGAGATTAAAGCTGCGGTTCAAGATTCGGACATGGTATTTATTACATGCGGTTTAGGAGGAGGGACAGGGACAGGATCATCTCCAGTAGTGGCTGAGATCTCTAAAAAGGTAGGGGCTTTGACAGTTGCAGTAGTCACCCTCCCCTTTGTAATGGAAGGAAAGGTTAGAATGAGAAATGCAATGGAAGGTTTGGAAAGGTTAAAACAACATACCGATACATTAGTAGTAATTCCAAACGAAAAATTATTTGAGATCGTTCCAAACATGCCTTTAAAACTTGCATTCAAAGTGGCTGATGAAGTTTTAATTAATGCAGTTAAAGGATTAGTTGAGCTTATCACAAAAGATGGACTAATAAATGTTGATTTTGCTGACGTTAAGGCAGTTATGAGTAATGGCGGTTTAGCGATGATTGGAATCGGAGAGAGCGATAGTGAGAAAAGAGCAAAAGAAGCTGTAAATATGGCATTAAACTCACCTTTGCTTGATGTAGATATAGATGGAGCCACTGGAGCGTTAATCCATGTTATGGGGCCAGAAGATCTTACCTTAGAGGAAGCAAGAGAGGTTGTAGCAACAGTATCTTCAAGATTAGATCCAAATGCTACAATCATTTGGGGAGCTACAATAGATGAGAACTTAGAAAATACTGTAAGAGTTTTACTTGTAATCACAGGAGTTCAGTCAAGAGTTGAATTCGGAGAAACGGGACTTAAAAGGAAAAAATTAGAGTTAACAGGAATTCCAAAAATTTAAGGGGAGAGTATGAAAGATCTAAATCAAAAAATTGAAGAACTTAAAGAGTTTTTAGAAGAATGTAAAAGGGTCTGGCTCGTTTTGAAAAAACCTACAAGGGATGAGTTTTTGGCGGTTGCAAAAGTAACTGCAATGGGAATTTCCTTGCTTGGAATATTGGGTTATATAATCCACGTTCCAGCCACATACATAAAAGGCATTTTAAAAGCAAAGCCATAAATTTTTAATCAACTTTATTAACATACTTCAATATAATTATTTTTGTAAAGTAAAGTTAAATAGACGGGAGTATAAATTCATATATTATTTTAATATTTTTATTTAATATTTTATTTTGCTATTTTTAGGATTTTAATTCAGTATTTTAGTTTTAAATGATTTTTAGAATATATTCATAGTCAATATGGTTATTAAAACCTACACAAAAATTTATATTTGATCTTTTATATTTGAATTTTTTAGTTTTCAGAGTAAATAGTTTGTGTTAAATTACAATTATTTTAATAATAAACACCAAATTGAATAAACAATAAATAATAATTGAGGTTTAGTTATGCTAATAGTTGATATAAATCATGGGGGCTTGATTCTTGCAGAAGAGTATCTAAAACTTGGATATGATGTAGAGATCTTTGACATATACAAAAAATTGAAAAAATCATCAGAGGCACTGGCAAAATATAAAAAACTAAAAGAGACGTATGGAAATAAAATAGAAGTAGTTAATACTCCAAATTTCGATAAATATGATGAAATAATTGCTCCGATTCATTGTCCAATAGATTGCGATTTTTTACCATTTAACGATGCGGTATCCTTCCTAATCGAAAAAAAATATGGAAAGTTGTATAAAAAAATAATAAATATAACGGGAGTAAAAGGAAAAACCACAACAACATCGTTAATAGACCATATTTTAAAAGATCAATATAATATTTTCATCCACAACTCCAATTCTGGCTCTATCTCTCCTCCCACAGTGTTAGATGTGCTAAATAAATTGAATAATATATCTCACATTGATGATTACGATTATTTTATTTTTGAAACATCATTAGGCCTTGTTAAGTGCAAATTTGGAGCCATAACCAATATTTTAGAAAACTACAAAATCGCAGGGGGAAGAAGATCTGCGTTAATTGCAAAATTTGGAAGTTTAAAAAATGCCGATTATTGTTTTGTAAATAAAATAGATGTGGAAAAATACCATCTAACCAATTTAAATTTTAAAAAAGACATCTCAATTTTGGACATTGAAAAATCAGAAATTATACAGAAGTATCCTTTAAAATTTAAATATAATGGCATAAACTTTGAGTTTAATGAAAAAGTATTTGGAAATCATTTTGTAGAAAATGCAATATTTTCCTTTGAGATCTGTAAGTTTTTAGTTGATGTTGACCATATTTTGGATAGGTTAAAATCGTTTAATCTAAAAAATCGTATGGAGATTAAAAAAATTGAAGATAAAGTTGTTGTTAAAAATGTAAACCCGGGATTGGATATAAAAGCGATAAAATACGCGATTAAAGATTTTTTAGAGGTTTTCAATGGAGACATTTATATAGGCGGGGACTTTGGAATTGTCTGTGAAGAGATAAATGTTAAAAAACTTGCAGATGTGTTAAAGCAATTTAATTGTAAATACTACTTTGTGGGTGATATTGGAAAAGAGTTAAGAAAGTATATTGATGGGGAGATTGTAGACGAAATTAAGGAAGAGAAATTCGATAAGAATGTGTTATTGATCCTTAGAAAGAAATTGTTGTAAATTTAGATTTTTTAATTTTTTAATCTCTTATCTTTATAAGTTAGTTCATAAAATATGAATTTTAATTCAAAATAGAAAACTTTATATACCATTGTGTAGCTTACACTTTTATCGTAAAACCTTGAAAGGTGATGATGTGAAAAAAATATTGGCAATAGCACTGGGGTTGTGCTTAATAATCCCAATAATATCATTAGCAGGATGTGTTAGCAGTGAAAAATCTTCCTCATCAACAATAATAATTAGAACTACCGGAGCTACATTTCCAAAATACCAAATCCAAAAATGGATCGAGGACTATCAAAAAACCCATCCAAATGTAAAGATTGAATACGAAGGCGGAGGAAGTGGATACGGACAAGAGGTATTTGCAAAAGGTTTAACAGATATTGGAAGAACTGACCCTCCTGTTAAGGAAGATATGTGGAAGAAATTCTTATCAACGGGAGATCAGCCATTGCAATTCCCTGAAATCGTTGGAGCAGTTGTTATAACCTACAACATCCCAGAAATAGGAGATAAGACCTTAAAATTAAGTAGAGATGTTTTAGCAGATATATTCTTAGGTAAAATTGAATATTGGGACGATGAAAGAATTAAAAAAATAAATCCAGAAATTGCTGATAAACTTCCACATAAAAAGATTATTGTTGTTCATAGAAGTGATGCAAGTGGAACAACGGCTATATTTACAACATATTTAAGCTTAATTAGTAAGGACTGGGCTGAAAATGTTGGAGCTGGAAAAACTGTTAATTGGCCAGTTGATAATATGGGAAGAGGAGTTGCTGGAAAAGGAAACCCAGGAGTTGTGGCAATAGTTAAATCAACACCTTACACAATCGCTTACACTGAACTTTCATACGCTATTGAAGATAAGCTTCCAGTTGCAGCACTTGAAAATAAAAATGGAAACTTTGTTAAACCAACAGATGATACAATAAAAGCAGCTGTTTCAGCAGTTAAAGCAAACATTCCAAGTCCAACAGAGGGATACAAAGAGGACTTAAAGCAGATGTTAGACGCTCCAGGAGATAACGCTTACCCAATAGTTGCATTCACACACCTACTTGTCTGGGAAAACAAAGAAATGAAAAATGGCAAGCACCACTATACACCAGAGAAGGCAAAAGCAATAAAAGATTTCTTAACCTGGGTTTTAACAGAGGGACAGAAGCCGGAGCATTTAGCTCCTGGATATGTAGGACTACCTCAAGATGTTGCTAAAATAGGTTTAAATGCTGTAAATATGATAAAAGAGCAATAACGTTAAAAATTAAAACATATTCCAAATTTAATTAATTTGATTTTATAAGTTTAATAATTTTTTGATTTTTATAATTAATTTTTATATGCTGCTTTTATAATTTAAAGATCATCATAAAACAGCGAGTCAACAAATTAATCATAATTAAATAAATAATATTAGATAATATTAGAAATTAATATTAAAATGAAAGAATGAAAACAAAAATATATAAAAGTAAATCTGCTTAATAAACCAATCACAACCCAAGATAATATTCTACCAATTTTTGGCATTTTTAAGAAAAACCTTAAACAGATTACAAAGGGTTGAAACTATGAAGATCTTAAAACAATTGGATAAATTTAAGATTGCTACATTACCAGCAATATTTATAGTGTTTTTATTATTTGTGCTTATGTTGGGGTTTTATTTTATTAATGCACTTCCAGCTATTGAGAAGTATGGAATAAACTTATTTATAACGAATATCTGGCAGGCAGCAGAGGATCCCGCAAAAGAGGTTTATGGATTAGCAGCCCCAATATGGGGAAGTATATATACTGCAACAATTGCTATCTTGATAGCTCTGCCATTATCTATTTGCTACGCAATATTTGTTAATGACTACGCTCCTAAAAAATTAAAACATCCTTTGATTATAATATCTGATATTATGGCAGGTCTTCCAACAATAATTTACGGAATCTGGGGAGCGTTTATATTAGTTCCTCTCCTCAGGGACTATATTATGAAATTTTTATACAATCATCTTTCATTTATTCCATTATTTAATTATCCTCCACTTTCGGGCTACTGTTATCTATCCGCAGGAATTTTACTTGGAATAATGGTTACTCCATTTGCAGCAGCCATTATAAGAGAGGCGTATGCAATGATCCCATCTGTTTATAAAGAGGGTTTAGTTGCGTTAGGAGCAACGAGATATGAGACAACCAAGGTTTTAATAAAATATATAAAACCAGCAATTATTTCGGGGCTTATATTGGCTTTTGGTAGGGCTTTGGGAGAGACAGTTGCTGTTTCGTTGGTAATAGGAAACTCCTTTAACTTAACATACAAACTCTTTGCTCCAGGATATACAATATCATCATTAATAGCGAATCAGTTTGGAAATGCAATCCTCTATAAATACATGACATCCGTTCTTTACTCTGCTGGTTTAGTTTTATTTGTAATTGGTTTAGTAGTGAATATTTTAGGGTTGTATTACTTGAAGAGGTGGAGAGAGTATGTCTCACACTAAACACAAAACTATTAGAATGATTAAAGATAAAATTTTCTTAATTGTAGTTGGAACTTTGACTTTACTTGCAATTCTTCCCCTATTTCATATAATCCTATCCATCTTTGAAAAAGGATTGCCAATAGTGATGGAGAGAGGATTAACCTTTATAACTGGAACACTTAGTGAAGGAGGAATAGGTCCTGCAATAGTTGGGACTTTAATGTTAACTATTATGGCAACTTTAATCGGACTTCCACTCGCTTTCTTAGCAGGAGCTTATGCCTATGAATTTCCGGATAGTTTTATTGGAAGAGGAACTAAGATGTTATTGCAAATAATGTTAGAGTTTCCAACGATCTTGGTAGGGACTTTTATTATGGGGCTATTAGTTATTCCAATGGGAAGCTTTTCTGCCCTAGCCGGGGCTTTATCTTTGGCTTTAATATTAACCCCTTATGTTGCTGTCTATACAGAGGAAGCAATGGCGGAGGTTCCAAGGATCTATAAAGAAGGTGGATATGCGTTAGGATGCACAAGAGCCCAAGTTATATTTAAAGTCATCACAAAGATGGCTAAAAAAGGAATTCTAACAGGAATTTTAATAGGAATGGCAAAAGTTGCAGGAGAAACAGCTCCTCTACTATTTACCGCTGGAGGGTTGTATGAGGTCTACCCAACAGATCCCCTACAACCTATCGGGGCAATTCCACTTCTAATTTACACCTTAGTACAAAGTCCATCTCCACAAGATCATCAAATGGCGTGGGGAGCGGCTTTAATCATGCTTCTAATATTCTTATCAATATTCGTTCCTATAAGATATGCTTTAAAAGATGATATTAAATTGTAAGTGTTTAAGTTAAATACTTAACATTAATTATCTTTTTAAGGCACATATATGAAAAATTAAAAAGAACTTAACATTAACAGCCCCACACTCAAAGATAAAAAAATGAAAATAAAATAGGAAATAAAAACTCTCTAAAATTTTAAAAATTTCAAAAGGGATAGAAATGACAAAGGTGAAGATGGAAACAAAAAACCTAAATTTATGGTATGGGGAAAAGCAGGCGTTATTTGATATAAATCTCCCAATATATGAGAAAAAAATAACCGCCCTAATAGGACCAAGTGGATGCGGTAAATCAACATTCTTAAGATGCTTAAATCGTCTAAATGATTTAATAGCAAATGTTAGAATAGAGGGAGAGGTTTTATTGGATGGAAAAAATATCTATGATAAAGATGTCGATGTTTATGAGTTGAGAAAGAGAGTAGGAATGGTATTTCAAAAGCCCAACCCTTTTGCTATGAGTATATATGATAATGTTGCATTTGGCCCAAGAATCCACGGAATTAAGGATAAAAAAGAATTGGATAAGATTGTTGAGTGGGCATTAAAAAAAGCTGCATTGTGGGATGAGGTTAAAGATGAATTGCATAAAAACGCTTTATCTCTATCTGGAGGACAACAGCAGAGGTTGTGTATCGCAAGAGCGATAGCAGTTAAGCCAGAGGTTTTATTGATGGATGAACCAACTTCTGCATTAGATCCTATTTCCACATTAAAAATAGAAGAGTTAATGGTTGAGTTAGCCAAGGATTATACGATTGTTGTTGTTACCCACAACATGCAACAGGCAAGTAGGGTTTCTGATTACACTGCCTTTTTCTTAATGGGGAAATTAATTGAGTTTGGAGAGACAGAGCAGATATTCTTAAATCCACAGAAGAAGGAGACAGATGATTATATCAGTGGTAGGTTTGGTTAAATGCTATAATCAAAATTTTTTAATTAATCATAAAATATGAACTTTTATACTTGTTAGGGGATGTTTATGCCAAAAAAATTTAATGACATAGTAAATGAGATGGATAGAAAAATAGAGCTATTAGGGGAAGAAATAATAAAAAATCTAAATCTTAGTGTTGAAGGATACTGCACAAACAAAAAAGACATCTGTAATTTGGTAATTTATAAAAACAATAACATAATCAAAAACTTGGAATCATTGGAGATGTATTCAGTAAAGTCCCTATGCTTATATAGACCCGTCTCAAAGGATTTAAGAAAATTGCTAACAATTATAAAGTTGTGTTCAATGTTGGAAAAGATTGAAGAATGTGCTGTAAAGATAAGTTTTGTTCTGCTAAATTCAAAATTTAACTTTGATAGAAATGATAAGTATATAAAAAGAATGTCCTCTTTAACTGAGGAGATAATTTTATTGAGCATCTCCTCTTACATAAACGAAGATATAAATAAAATTGATGAGATATATAAACTACACAGAGAGATTGAAAGGATATTTTATGAAGAGTTTCAAAGATACTTAGCGAGAAAGATTTTTGAAGACATATTTAATGTTGCTATTGTGAATGAACTAACCAATATAGGAAAATATTTAGAAAGATGCGAAAATTCTGCAAATGATTTTAGAAAAGAAATATACTTTTTAATTACCGGTAAAAAAATGATAGAGGGAGAGTATGCCAAAAAAATTCGAAGAGATCCTTAAAGAAGTTGAAAATGATTTAATAGAGATGGCTGAACTCTGTGCAGATCAGATAGAAAATGCAGTGAAGGCATTTATTGAAAGTGATAAAGAGTTGGCTAAACAAGTTAGAAAGAGAGATACTGCCATTGATTTGATGGAGATGAAAATAGAGGAGAAATGTATTAAGGCAATTGCTTTATATCAGCCGGTTTCAGGGGACTTGAGAGAGTTAATGACAGCCATTAAAATTTCCTCAAAATTAGAAAAAGTTGGAGACAATGCATCAAAGATCTGCAGAATTTTATTAAAGTCAGATGTTGAGGGAAATAGAAAGAATGAACTTCTTATCGTTATGAAAGATTACTTAATAACCATGCTAAAAAATGCAATGGTTGCATTTAGGGCAAGAGATGAGAGTTTAGCGAGAGATGTGTATAATATGGATAAAAGATTAGATGATTTGTATGAGCAACTATACAGAAGTATGATCAGTAAAATCATTGAAAATCCTAAAAATCTAACTCTCTACACTGAAATAATATTTGCAGGAAAATATTTAGAAAGAAGTGGAAATATCGTTGCTTCAATAGGGGATAGGATTGTCTATATGATTACTGGAGAGAGAATAAAAGAGGAAGAGATAGAGGAAGAACTCGAAGAGTTGAAAAGAGAAGAAAAGACAAACAAACCAACCTAATTTTATATTTTCTTTTTTATTCTTTTTTATATCTCTTATAATTCAATAATTTGTGTCATTTATATTTAATTATTAAAAGCTTGATATTGATTTGTATTAGTTAAAATTTATTTTTTTGTTTTTTTAAGATTTTTTAATTTTTAATTAATATCGCGTTATATGGAGGGAAAGTATGAGAATTGCAATAACTGGAACTCCAGGAGTTGGTAAAACCACAGTATCAAAGGTTTTAGAAAAAAAACTTGGGGTGAAGGTAATAAACATTACAGAAGTTGTTAAACAATACAAATTATATAAGGAGAAAGATGAGGATATGGACTCTTATGTAATCGATTTTGAAAAACTGGAGGAATTTATCAAACAAGTTGAAAAAAACGAGGAGGGTGTGGTAGTAATAGAAGGCCATGTTTCGCATCTTTTAAATCCTGATTATACGGTAGTGTTAAGATGCGATCCTGAAATAGTAAAAGAAAGGTTAGAAAAAAGAAAATACAACAGGAAAAAGGTTTTAGAAAATGTTCAAGCGGAAATATTGGACGTATGTTTGTGTGAAAGTAAAGGTAAAGTTTACGAGATAGACACGACAGGAAGAGATGTTAATGACATAGTCGATGAAATAATAACTGCCATTAAATTTAAAAAAGAAAGAAAAGGGGTTGTTGATTGGATGGAAAAATATTTTAACTATCTTTCTGAAAACATATAATTGTTATTAAATTGTTTATTAAATCGTTAATTTTTCTATATCAAGGTGGAATTATGAACGTGTTTAACGTATTAAAAGCAATAATAAAAGATAAAGATATAATAACTCCAAAAGAAATGGCAATAATAGATGATAATGCAGAGTATCTTGGAGTTAAAAAAATACTGCTAATGGAAAATGCAGGGAAATCAGTTTATGAAGAAATTAAAGGTATTGGTGCAGAAAATCACATAATATTTTGTGGAACTGGAAATAACGGTGGGGATGGATTTGTAGTTGCGAGACATATTGGAAATGCAGAAGTGATACTAATAGGAAGAGAGCAGGATATAAAAACCCACGAAGCGAGAGAAAACTTCAAAATATTAAAAACTCTATCTGAATTTGGAGATATTAAAATAAGGCAAATTTTAAGAGTTGAGGAGGTTGAAGATATATTTAAGCAATTAGAAAAAGAAAATAAAAAAACCATAATCATTGATGCGATGATAGGAACAGGGGTTAAAGGCGATCTTAGGGAACCATATAAAAGTATTGTTGAAAAAATCAACACTTTAAAGAAAAAAAATAAGAATATATTTGTCGTAAGTGTAGATGTTGAAACAGGGAATTTAGATAGTGATTTAACAATAACATTCCACAAGAGGAAGACAATAAACAAGAAAAATGCAATTGTTAAAGAGATAGGAATTCCAAAAGAAGCGGAGTATGTGGTTGGGTGGGGAGATTTAAAGGCATTAAAAAAGAGAGAGAAAGATAGTCATAAAGGTCAGAACGGAAAAGTTCTGATTATTGGGGGAAGTAGGGAGTTTTATGGGGCTCCAATATTAACAGGGCTTTCGTCTTTAAAGATTGCGGACTTAGTTGCGGTATTTTCAGTGAATAAAGTTATAAATAAAATAAATCATCCAGAATTCATACTTTATGGTGTTGAAGGAGATTATTTAAGTTCACAACACGTTGATTATGCGTTAAAAATTTCTGAAAAATACGATGTTGTAGTTTTAGGTAATGGATTGGCAGTGAATAGTAAAACAAGAGCATTTGTGAATGAATTTTTATCAAGATGTGAAAAAAAGGTAGTTATTGATGCTGACGCAATAAAACTTATAGATTATGCTGAATTCGAGTTTTTGGAGAACTATATCTTTACACCACATATAGGAGAGTTCAAATATATGAATTTAGAGTTAAATAACTCTGAAAGTATTAAAAATTTAAAATCAACAATAGTTTTAAAGGGAGAGAAGGATATTATATTTAATAATGAGATGGTAAAAATAAATAAAACCGGAAATGCTGGGTTAACAAAAGGAGGAACAGGAGATATTTTAGCAGGGATAATTGGGGCACTATTTTCAAAGAATGAAGCATTTTTAGCAGGATGTTGTGGAGCTTTCATTAATGGATATGCAGGAGATCTTTTATTAAAGGAAAAAGGGTTCAATTACACCCCAATGGATGTAATAGACAAAATCCCACATGTATTAAAGATCTTTGAAATTTAACAAAACAATAAATATAGTAGATAAGAGCGATAACCTCAAAGATTAACAATAAGTTAAAAGGAGGGAATATGAAAGCGGATCTGCACATTCATACAAAATATTCAGGCATTGGAAGATTTTGGAAACTTAAATTTCCTGATTCTGTAGAAGAACCAAGGTGTGTTTTAAAAATGGCTAAAAAAAGAGGAATAGATATTGTGGCAATAACCGATCATAACACTATACGAGGCGGAATAGAAGCGAAAAAGATGGAAAAGGAGTTTGGTGTTGAAGTTATAATTGGAAGCGAAATAATGACATCTCAGGGGGAGATTATAGGGCTGTTTTTAAATGAGGATGTTCCAAAAGGTTTAACTCCCGAAGAAACGATAGAGAAAATTAAAGAGCAAGGAGGGTTAGCAATAGCCCCTCATCCTTATAGTCCAATATGTAAAGCCCTTGGAGATAAAATATTTGAGCTGGACCTTGATGGAGTTGAAGTTTTTAACGCATATCATCGTGATGGAATTGTAAACAACATCGCACTGAATAGAGTAATAAAAAACTACCACAAAAAGCCATTTGCGTTTATAGGAGGGAGTGATGCCCATATTGCTCAAATGGTTGGGAATGCCTATACATTATTTGAAGGAAACTCCTCAGAAGACCTCTACACTGCTATACGTAAAAAAAGAACCACATTCGCGGGAAAGCCGACTCCACTATATCAGGCAATACTTTGGAGTTATAAAATCGTTTATAAGTCAGAGAAAAAATTAATAAAATCGCTATTTTTCAATGTGGAAGATAACACTATAAACTCGATAAAACTTTATAAAAAGATTCTTGGAGTTTTTGGAGGGATTGTTTATATCTTAACTCCTTTACCAATTGTCTCAGGGGTTGTGGGGAACTATTATCTTAAAAGGAAGGCAAAAGAGAAGATGAAGGAGGAGATGGGTGTTTAATTGAATTATTGAATTTATTTTGAATTTATAATAAATAAAAGTTATAAATAAAGATGCTCAAATACTGGATGGAGAATTGTATAAAGTCCTATAAGGATTATTACGCTCCCACTTATTAAAGGAAGTTTGGATATGTTCCTATTTCCAACATATTTTTTAATTAGTTCTTTACTTTCTACAAATGCAGCTGCTAAGCCAGTTAATGATATTGCCAACCCAACGCTGAATATCGCAACATACATTAAACCATCTATCAAATTTCCTGATGAGAGGGAAAGGAGAAGAACTGCCAATGCCGCTGGACATGGAACTAATCCAGCAGATAATCCTAAGGCAATAACTCCCTTTTTTGTATCAATCTTGTGTTCGTGGGGTTTTATATACTGTTTTATTATCCACATGCCCACGAGGATCAGTATAACGCCCCCAACTACACTCATTACATCATGAACTACATCTATATTTAAACTTTCTAATAGGAAGAAAGAAAGAATACCAAGTAAAAATATCACTGCTGTATGGGATATGGTTATTGTGGTTCCCAACAATACGGCATCTTTTAAATCTGCTTTTGTTCCTAAAATATAGGCAGCAACAACACTCTTTCCATGCCCCGGTTCTAAGGCATGCAACATTCCGAGTATGAATGCAGTTATAGCATATAAAAGTTCCATAATCATCACCATAATAATTGATTTTTATATAGTTCCATTTTTTGTAATACTTAATATTACCTAAGTTGCCTTACTATTTAAATAGTTTATTACTACAAAAGTTAACTTAATCGTTATTAAAAATGAATTTAATTTGATGAGTTAATACTTAGTAATAAATAACATTAAACTATCACACTAAACGAAAAAATAAAAAATAAAAATAAAAAAAGTATAAAAATAAAAGAACCAAAAATCTTAAATAATAAAAACTTGAAATTAAAGTATAGTCAGGCAATAAATATATAAACGATTTAACCCTGTCTCAAAGTAGGCAGGGTGCACAATTTTTCACTGCACCCCATAGTGGGTGCAGTGCAACCCTATTCATCAATTTAAAGATTAAAAGATTAATAATAACAAAAATAAAAATTAACAACCTATTTTTAAAATCTTGATTTAAATGCTTGATCGATAATTTAATAACTTAAAACAAAAAATTAAAAAAATTAAAATTATAAATTTATGGCTTATTCTTCCTGACTATAAATTGTCCAAAGAGCTATTAAAGCGGCAGGGATCGCGTGCTCCGTAGCAAAGGTCATATGGGGGGCTAAATCTATAACGTAATCTGCAAATCTAAAAAGACCTCTTGGAATTCCTTCCCTTGATCCACAAAATATTACAACCTCTTTCTTTTTTCTAAGATCTTTCTGCAAGTTATCTTTAATTTTAGACAACTCATCTCCTTTTGGATCTGTTATGATCAGCAGTCGATTATCTCTTCTCTTATCTCTAACTACCTGATAAAGATCTTGAACAGTTATTGGAACCAATTTTATATCAAAAGGATAAGCCCTCTTTTGAATTTCATATCTTGACTGCTGTCCAATTTTAACTCCTTTAATAAATTCCATCAACTCGTAAGCATTTACTTTTTCTTTTGGGGATATAATTAACTCTTTAATTTCAAACCCTTGAGCGGATCTTCCAATCGCCTCTCCAAATTTTTTACATACGATCTTCTCTCCCAAATATGGCATTTGAACAACAACTACTTTTTTAAATAGATCTCTTGCATTTTTCTTTTCTTTTGTATATTTTCGGTATTTTTCTCCTGGAGTTATTGAGATATATGCCTTATCCTTAAAGATCTCTACGTGGATAACTTTGTTTGGGTGAGTTAAATCAACGGTAGCGTTTGTTAGGTCTTTAATCTTAGCCCCTAAAACAATATTCACATCTGAGGAGCTAAATTCATGTTTTCCTCTTTTTTTGGTTTCTACTGCGAAGGTCTCGTTTTCTTGTATATGATCTTTTATTTTTTCTGCTAAGTTGACTATCTTATCAAAATCTGCTTCTGTCTCAAAATAAACTTTTAAAACCCTTTCAACTTCTGGGATCTTTAAAAGTTCTTCTTCAATATCTTTTTCAGTTTCGATAATAACAATCCCTTGATAACCATTTGGTGTTAATTCATACTCAAAATTATCAATAACCTCTTTAAGATTATTTACTACAATATTTTCAAATCCTTTCTGTGTCTTTATAATAAATTTCATATCTATCCCTTTAATTTTTAATTTTTTTAACATTTTTAAGTTTTGAATTTACATACAACAGCAAAAACAGAACGATGAGAAAACCATAATTTATGCCTATCTCGCAGTAAGATAACAAAATCGATGCGTAAATTGCATAGAGTTTTTTGTCTCCTTGGTATATATATTTTGACATCGCTCCCAATATTGTTGATGCAATTACACCAAATATTCCATAATCTAAATATAACGTTCCGAAGAGTGTTGTGGTTATATTATGTTTATAGTTGAAAAGTATTTCCCCAATTTTCTCTTCTCCATTAGGAACTAAGGTTATCTCTCCAAAAGTTAAAACCCCTCCATTAATTATTTTATTTAAAACTTGTAGATCGAAGTATGCTCTGTATGATAGTAAACCCAACGGATCCAATTTCCAATGCTGATGAGACGAAAGTAAAATAATCTTTCCCATAACTCCAAGAAGAAGCAATGCAACAATAGCAAGAAAAATCATTTTTTTAAGAGAGATATTGGCTCGATTATAAATTATATACGCAACAAATAGCATTAACACACCTGCTTTATATCCAAGTAAAACTAATATCAAAAAAGATATTATAAAGAAGAATTTGTTTTCAATACCTGAATATACAAGTGCTCCTGTTGCGATTAATCTCAACGGCTCTGAATTTATTGCCATCCTTATATCATAGTTAAACAGGGGGATTCCCCCATAAATTACAACAATTAATAAAAAAGACAGTATTCCAACTGTAAGCATTATATAATTGATTATTTTTGTTCTATGTAGTTTAATAAATATCTCTACAACAGCAAGAATAAACAACAAATATATTATTGCGAGAAAAAGAGAGTGTGTTGCAATAAATGCTCCAAAAATTGAAAAAAGAGAAAATAATAACAAGAATATGTATATTAGTGTATTATTTTTTATTTTTATATTATCTTTATTATTGAATATTGTTTTAGTTAGTCCAATCCTTTTAAGGAGGTTATCAATTAAGAAAGGAATGGAAAAGCCGAAGATAAATAACACAATAACTAAAAAAATTTTAAAAAGTTCAAATATACTGAAATTTTTTAAATATGGAGTTGCAAGTAAGAAAATTACCGTATAACCAAAAATCACAATTAAAATAGGATGAAATATATCCATTTTTGCCACAGTATCTTTTATTTCTCCCATTATTTTTTCTGTTTTTCTCATTTCAAAATCCCTTTAAATTTTTTAACTTTCCAGAAATTAATGCATAAATACACAACAACATTCCAAATAAATAGTATATTATTACATCTAAATCTAAAATTCCACTCTCAATGGCTATAAGTGTATACGCAAATAAGATCCCATATACCCCTAAATATATCCCTTTTAATCTTTCGGACAGTTTATAAAAGAAACCTAAAAATATCCCTAAAATTCCAAAATATGGAATAACTGCAAGAGTCCCATAATCCCCAACAACCGCTCCCACGATGGTTGGAGTTATGCTAACTCCATATATGCCCAATATATGAGCGATTACAGTCCTTGCACCGCTACACATCCCAAGATATGAAAAAACAGCTGAGTAGTGAATATATCCGTTAAAAATTCCGTTAAAATTGTTAAAAATAATATCATAGACAGACATCGTTAACTCTATCCTTGATGTTATTGGATTTCCTCCAACACCTAAAACATACAACCTCAACGCTGAAAGAAATATTAAAACTGCAAACACCCCTATTCCATATTTAAATAATTCCCTATTCGATATATCTCCTTTGTAGTATAAAACAATAATACTTGAGATTAATAAAACTAATACATTAGTTCTATATCCAAGAAGCATAATAAGCACTGCAAACACTGCTGTATATACAATAACTTTTTTCCTTTCGATATTTGTTGAAGCAATTACGATTGCCCAACCTAAGAGGAAGAGATGTGAAAAAGTGGTAAAGTAAACGCTAAGAAATCTTCTTGATAAGGGATCGAAAAGTGGAACGTCTCTAACCCAAAGTAGATCTGCTATAATAAAGATTAAACCAATAATCATTAATATTAATCCAAAAGTATAGTGTTTTTTTTCATTGAAATTGGGAAGAGTTGAGAATTTTGAATATAGTTTTTTTCCCACTATAAAGGAGATATAGAAAAATAGTGCAGAAATTAAAAAGACGAATGCAGAGATAATCGATATATTTGAGAATATTAAATAAATGCATGCGATTAATACAAAGAGATGATGAAGTTCCAACCTTTCGTTTTTAATTAAGCGTAATGACGGCATAATTATCCTTTATTTCTTTTGGTATCTGATTTAAAGTGTTGTTTAGAACAATATATACTTTTAATTTGGAGGTTAATACCTCAGAACTGTTTACATAGTTGTTCAAATTTTTTAACGTATTTAAATTTGTAGTTCCGCTGATTATAAACCCTTTTTCCACAAAATAAATATTCATTCCTTTTTTTACATCCGCATCAAATTTATTTAAGATCATCTGCCTCTGAACTGGAGAGAAAGTTGTAGAATCAACCCCTACATCTCCACTAACCTCAACATCTAAAATTTTGAGATTTTTATATTTTTCCAAACCTAAGGAATGGGTTATATCATTTGTAAGGTTTACATACACGTTATTTAACGTCCTTCCTTCTATCGGCTTTACGTTGTAAACGATCATTGATTTTCCAACTGGCTTCAATAAAATCTCAGATGCTGCAATATCCTCCTCATAAGCCATCTCTCCTCCAATGGTTATGGGGGTGTTGTTGTATATAGCATACAACGTTCCTCCTCTCGCGTTATATATCTCCACTTCTCCTTTGAATGGTTTTTTTGTTGCTGTCCATCTACCGATAATTGTGGCGTTTAGTGGAAACTTTTTGTTTAGAATTTTTTCACATATCCACGCACATTTATACATCTGATCTCCACTAAATTCGTATTTACTTTCACTGCCGGAGTAGAATTTGTATGCAATTGAGGCGGAAGTGATAATAATTGCCAATATCACAATTATCTCGAGAATTCCAATTTTTTTCATTTACATCCCCAAACACCTTATTTAATGTTCTAATGATCATTATAGTATAAATAAGTTAATGAATTGATGCAAGTTTAGATCTATGTTGAAAAAAGGTAAAAAGTTAAAAGTTTGCTTCATCTTCTGGCCCTTCAACTTCTACAATTACATACTGCCCATCCAATTTTATATCAACCTTAATTCCTTTCTTTTTTATATCTTCTTCATCCATCTCCTTTTTCTTTAATAACTCTTCATATTTTTCTTTTGCAGTTTCTTCATCCTTGTATTTTTCAACTCTAACTACTTTAACCATGTTATTATTTTCAAAAGATATTGATGATCCGTCTGCTATTGTCTTATCCCAAGGATCGTAAGCGTTTCTAACTTCATAAACACAAGCATCTGACGGAAGTTTATTATATATGTCCATAACTCCTTCATTTTTCAATAAGGACTCTTCTTTACCTTTGATTACATCTATACACTCACGAACTCCCTGTTTAGTTCCTGCAATTATCATATCTTTATAGATTGTTAGTGCAAATTCCTCATTAGGTTTTGAATATATTTTAAATCCATTATATTCCTCTGTTGGGTTTATTCCAACTTTTTTAAGATGATTTTTAAATTTATCAAAGTCATAGTCCCCTTCAATTATCATAACGAAGTTGTCATAACTGCTTCCTCCAAATATCATTCTCTTTGTTTTGTTTATATATATTCCTGTCTCATCTCCGTTCGTATCTCTTATTTTTAGCGTATTTAAAATTTTTGAGCGGTATTGTGATGACTCCTCCCCTTTAAGTGTCTCAAAATTAACGTATACAAAGCCGTTATAGTTGTAAGGAAGCATTTTGATTAATTCATTTGCCTCACTTTTGCTGTCATTTACGCATCCGCTAAGTGAAGCACCCACTACAATTGCTGACAACATTATCAATATTTTTGCCAGTATTTTTAATTTTGCTGTTTTTATGTCCATCTTATCCCCTCCTTTTACTTTTTAATTCCCAATAATATTTTTCTACTTTCAAATATTACCACCTCCGTTCGTGAAGCCACATACATTCATGCTTCTAATATAAATACTTTTCGTTAATCTATAAACTCGCACATTCGTAAATGTAGATATTATGTGTAATATTTTATTTAAAAGTTTTAGGTTGTCAGTTATGATAACGATAAAATAAAACAAAAGATGAATTTAAATTAATAATTAAATAAGTGCTTAATTAACAAAAATCAATTAAAATGCTTCCAGTAAAATCTAAAATACATCTAAAAAAAATAAAAAATTAAAATTTAATAGTAATACCATATCGTTCTATACTCCTCAACATTCTCTCCGATCTCTTTTAAACTGTCTAAATATTCTTTAATTGGCACATCTTT
>JAADDS010000038.1 GCA_013153845.1 Methanococci archaeon
ATAGTCGGAGCATTCGCCAAATCCAAGGCATTCCCATTATAGCCTTCTTTTTTTCCTTTGTAAAGCCCCACCCCTAAAATTTCAAGTTTTGGAATTGATATTTTATCTTTAAATTTTAAAACATTGCTATTCTTATTAATCCCAATAGTTGCGAGAAATATATAATTTAAAGAAATTGTGTCAAATTTTGGGATTAAAAAAGAATTTTCAGTTTTTATACTGTAAAAATCCTTGTCCATATTTGTGTTTAAAAATTTATGATGAAGAGAGATTAGCTTAATACTCGGTATTTCCATTCTGAAATTTTGAATATTAGAAGTTTTAATATCCAAACCTTTATTTATTTTATCTTTTATAAAATCTATTAAAGGTTCTGAAACAGCAATTTTAGGAATAATTGAAATCTTTTCCTTATATTTAGTTTTTATAATGTCAAAACCTCTGTTAAACTCAGTTTTTAAAAATATATAATTCAAATAAGTCGTATCGAATTCTAAAACTTTTTCTAAACCAACATGTTTAAAGTTTATTTTTATGTCATCAAAAACAATTTTTGGAATTTCAGAAAATTTTATTTCCTTGATTATGATTTTTTCTTTGAGTACTTTCTGTTTTGAAAATTTAATAATTTGAGAAGTTTTATTTTCTTTTTCTTTTTGTTTTTTATTAGTTATTTTTCTTCTTTCTCTTTCTTTACGTTCATCTTCATGCTTTAATTCCAATAATGTTTTTTCATTCATTCTAATCTCCCCAACTCTAAACTTGGGTAATCTTCTAAAAAGTTGCCATGATATATTAAAATATGTAAGTTCCTCCCCACCACTTCTTTTGAGATCTCTGAATGTTCATGAATCTCATATGGCAAAATTATCGCAAGTTTTAGGAATAACAAAGGAGCAACTTTATTTAAAAACTCAAAAAGTAGAATTTTAGGTTTTGATACTTCCTTCTCGTAAGGTTTTTCATAATTATCTCTAAACGTTTTATAGGCTATTACATTACTCCAATAATCTTCTTTAGCGTTATAATAATTATCCACAATTTCCTTTCTTAGCAATTTAATATATTTTTTGTCAATTATCACGAGATACGTATCATTTAAATTTATTTTTGCATTTTCAATATTTATCTCTTTAAACTCTTCCCCAGTGGATTTTTTAGCAAGTTCTTTGTATTTTTCTTTCAAGTTTTCTGGTTTTTCAACAATATATTTAAAAACCTCGTGAATTTCAGATTTTTCAAAGGAATTCCACAAGTGTAGTTGCATCTTAAATAAATTATCTCCAATACTATCTTTTTCATAACGTAATATGGTGTAGTATTTCTTAATTGTGCTATTATCAACATCTGGAACAAACATTGGACAAAATCCTAAAAACTCTTTTATCTCCTCAAAATGCTCATTTAATTTTGGATATGCTGAAATTAAATATCTAAAATGTATTCCATATGAACTCAAAATAAAAAATGTATAGTAATTATAACTTGCATTAAAAGAAACACATGCTTTATAAAGCTCTTTTAGAACATCTAAAATCTTATCTGGATTTTTTATTATGTCATCAACTTTAATAGAAGGTTGAATCTCTATATTTGACTTTTTAATAATCTCTAAACTATGCTTATTTATCTTCTCCAAGAACTTAATAAATGGCCAGTTGTCCATATCCTTAGATTCTACCTTAATGTCCTTTAATCCTTCCTCTCCAGTTAATTCCATCGTATTAACAAATTCCTTAGCATCAACATATATTCCAAACATTAAATAAATTAATTTTGCAAGGGCATTTTCTTTGTAATTTCCCTCTTCATCAATTCCTCCAATGAAAAAAGGCATAAGATAATTATTGCTTTGATTTACGTTTTCTAATGACATACCTACATAAAAAGAAAGTTCATTCTTAAAATCTAATAGGCATTTTGTATATGTATACATTGGAACGATATACTCTTGAACATATTTTCTCCATGCATTTACATCCCAATATATAAAATTTGGAATTGTATCATAATATGACTCCATAATTTCCCCCTTTTTTTCAAAAATTACAAAAATATCACAAAAAATAAAATTAATCATTAATTATTTTCTACTCTTTGTCTTTCCAATAACTTTCCTCTCTTTTTTTGATTTTTCTTTCTTTTTTTCTTTATTTTTCTTAGATTTTTTGGATTTAGGTTTTGATTTATCTTTTTTAGTTTTTGGTTTTTTATCAAATTTTTTAGATTTTTTCTGTTTCTTTTTCTTTGGAGGGTTTGGATATTTTCTCTTAATTTCCTCAACCCTCTTATTAAGTTTTTCTAAGAGTTCATCTGCAATATAATCCCCAGCATAATCAGCTCTCGAAGCAATTGCCAACTTACAAGCTAATGCTCTTGCAATCTTTCCCCTTTGCCAGTAAGGAGAACCCTGAATTAACGGATGATTAAATATAATCCCATGTTTTGGTGGTTCAACTCCCATCTTCAAATGAGCAAATAACGCCTTTTCAGCACCTAAAACTTGTATTGTAGAAGCAGGCATTTTTGATAATCTCTCCAGGCCTCCTGCCAATCCGATAAGCTTTGCTCCCAAAGAAACACCAGCAATTTTCGTAATATTTGGCACTTCCTCATTCATTAACTTTTCCAAATAATTATATAACTCCTTCCTCTTTTCATAAAGATGATTTATCTCCTCAGCAAATTTAACTATCGCATTTAAATCATAATCCTCCAAGTCCCCTCCCATTGAATTTTTTGCTGCATCAGCAACTTTTCCTGCCAATTTTGATGGAAGTATTTTTTTCAGCTGACTTTTCGTAAAATTTTCTCGAGTTTTTAATTTTGTTATTAAATCAGCATATACTTCGTGCTTACTTATTAAATGGTCAAGTTCTGGGAAATATAAAGAATACCACTCTCTCAATCTTTCAGATAGTAAATTTAAAGTTTTGTCCAGATCAGAAATTGCCTCAGCCACTTGAATTATAATCTTATCTTTTTGCTGAGCATAACTTTTTATGACTTTTTTTGTTAGTTCAGTGCCCCAAAAATGCATTTTTTCTCTAAAATCTTCATAATCTGTAAAGTAGCCAAAGTGTTTCCCAATTTCAAACATATTTTCTCTTAAAAAGTCCCCTATCTTAAACGGCTCAACACTAACAACTTCTAACCTAACCTCATCGTTCCACTCTTTTTTAAGCTCATCTGCCACACTATTCGGATGCATCTTCACTTTAAACATCATATTGGGAATATCTTCATCACTAAAAAGTTTTTTATAAGATACATCTTCTAATTTTTTGACCTCTGTATTTTCTTTTACTCCAAATGCCCCAAATGGTGTAAACGCGACATAAATCAAAATGATCCCTCCATAAGCTTTTATATAATCAACATTAAAATCTCCATAAATAAATACTTTAACATGGTAGGAATTGTTATATTTAATTATGATTTGATTATGGGCTTTTATTTTTTAATATGTCTCTTTGGTGGTTTAAATGAATATAGAAGAAATCGAAAATAAATTAAAGCCAAAAGGAGAAGTTTCCATAATTGGGTGTGGAAGATTAGGAATTAGAGTCGCTTTTGAGTTATTAGAAGTGCATAGGGGAGGAGTTGAGAAAATCCATATATTTGACAATGCGAAAATAGAGGAGAATGATATAATCCATAGAAAACTCGGTGGAAAAATTGGGGACTATAAGGTAGACCTCGTAAAAAGATTTTTTAAGGATAGGGTTGAAGCAGTTAGGGAAAATATAACAAAAGAAAATTTGGACTTAATTAAAGGAGATGTGGCAATTATATGCATTGCTGGAGGAGATACAATCCCAACAACAAGATCGATAATTGAACACTGCAAAAATCTAGGAATTAAAACAATAGGAACTAATGGGGTATTTGGAATAGACGAAAAAGTAAAGGTGTGTGATGCAAAATATGCGAAAGGACCTGCCAAGTTTTTGAACTTAGAAGAGGAGGGACATATAGTTGTTGGAACTGAAAAGTTTATAAGGGACTTTGAACCAATAACCCCATACTCTTTAAACGAAATATCTAAACTTATGGTTTTAGAGTGTTTAAGGATCTTATGGAAGAAGTATTACTCAAACAAGACCATTATTTAATTTTGATTTAATAGAAAATCGTCCAATAAGCATTTATAAATATTTCTATATTGACCATTAAACCCTTATTATTAACCATAAACTATATATACCACTTCATATTAGTTAATCTATGCAAGAGCCGGGGTAGTCTAGAGGCTAGGCAGCGGACTGCAGATCCGCTTTACGTGGGTTCAAATCCCACCCCCGGCTCCATTTGAAGTTTTAAGAAATTTTACTTTTTAATAATTCACGCTGACATTAGTAAAAATTTCTCTTTTTTATCTTAACTCATCACACAATAATAAGATATAAATATAACCTAACCAAATTAATACTAAGCTTGTTTTTTGGTTTAAACTATAAACCTTAATTAGAGAGGATATGATGCCAACAATTAGTAAAAAGCATTTAATTGATGTATGAAAAAACAGATAAAAATAAAAAATAAAAACTAAAAATATCAAAAAGAAAATATCAAAAAGATCATGAAAGAGGTGCAAAAATGGTAACCGTTTACGATGTTCCAGCTGAGAAGTTAATTCAGAAAACAGCTGAGAAGTTAAAAGAATTAGATATTAACGTCCCTGAATGGGTAGATTTTGTTAAAACAGGAGTTAGTAGAGAGAGAAGACCTGAGCAAGATGACTGGTGGTATGTAAGATGTGCATCAATTTTAAGAAAGATCTACATCTACGGACCTGTAGGAATATCAAGATTAAGAACCGCTTATGGAGGAAGAAAAAACAGAGGACATGAACCAGAACACTTCTATAAGGGTAGTGGAAACATCATCAGAAAAGCCCTACAAGAATTAGAAAGATTAGGTTTTGTTGAAAAAACACCAGAAGGGAGAGTTATCACACCAAAAGGAAGAAGTTTCTTAGACAACATAGCAAAAGAAGTTAGGGACGAAGTAATCGATGAAATCCCAGCTCTTGCTAAATATTAAGGGGATACCAATGGATCCTGAAGAAATAAAGAGAAGAAAACTTCTCGAACTTCAAAAAAAGCTTGCAGAACAGCAAGAACAGGAAGAAGCCCTAATCGAAGCAGAATTACAAAAAAGATCACTACTTAGAAAAATCTTAACTCCTGAAGCAAGAGAACGTCTGGAGAGAATAAGATTAGCAAGACCAGAATTTGCTGAAGCAGTGGAAATACAGCTAATACAGTTAGCACAACTTGGTAGATTACCAATCCCTTTAAAAGATAGCGAGTTCAAAGCAATACTTGAAAGATTGAGTGCTATGAGTAAGAAGAAAAGAGATATTAAAATCATTAGAAAGTGAAATATATGGATGCCTATGTTCTCTTTAGCGGAGGGAAAGACAGCTCCCTCTCAGCGATCATATTAAAAAAACTTGGCTATACTCCAAAATTAATAACAATAAACTTTGATATTATCCCATCCTATAAATTAGCTGAAGAGACAGCTAAAATTTTAGGATTCGACCATAAAGTAATTAAATTAGATGATAAAATAATTAAAAAAGCAGTAGATATGATAATCGAAAAAAAATATCCATCTCCAGCTATACAATACGTTCATAAAACCGTCTTAGAAATACTTGCTGACGAGTTTGAGATCTTAGCAGATGGAACGAGAAGAGACGATAAAGTCCCAAAGTTAAGTTATTCAGAAGTTCAAAGTTTAGAAATGCGAAAAAATATCCAGTATCTAACCCCACTGATGGGATTCGGTTATAAAACACTGAGGCAGTTAACTGCTGAGTTCTTTGAATTAGAAGAGATAAAAAGCGGAACTAAATTAAGTTCTGATTATGAAGCAGAGATTAGGCATCTATTAAAGGAGAGAGGAGAAGATCCTTCAAAATACTTCCCAGAACATAGGCAGACAAGGGTCTTAGGACTAAAAAAGAAGATATAAAAAACATAATAACCTAAATAAAAAACAAAAAACAAAATACGTAAAATCTCAATATATTTAATGCAAAAGGTGAGAAGGCATGGGAAGCAACAAACCATTAGGTAAAAAGTTGAGATTGGCAAAGGCATTAAAACAGAACAGAAGAGTTCCTCTCTTTGTTATAGTTAAAACAAGAGGAGAAGTTAGATTCCATCCAAAAATGAGATACTGGAGAAGGAAAAAATTAAAAGCATAATTATTCCATCTTTATATTTTTGTTTTTTTTTTTGCATTTATTATTTATTACTTTTTTTAACCTTTTCAAATTTTTTCGTTCGATTTAATATAAAACACCTCTCCCTTGTAATTTTTTAACCTGAGCCCCTCTACTGGAACCTCATTTAATAAAGGTCTTATTATAACATCCGCTCCTATTTTTTCAGCTAAATTTAAGAGTGAATATTGAAGATCTCTCGGAGGGCGTATAGCATATATTAACCCTACGTTTTTATATATATCTATATTTGGGTTAAATATATCCTCTTTTCTACTATCCAACCCCAACGATCTTGCTTTACCAACCGCATTATCATTAACATCTACAACCGTGACATTAAAATATCTCATTAATCTTTTCGCAATTTCAAAGTTAAAACCAATTCCAACCTCTACAATATTTTTACATCCTCTTCTTTCTGCATTAATTTTTATAAATTCAACAATCGCATTAACATCCATCTTTTCACATCTTTAAAATTTTAGAAACATTTAAATAACCTTAAAGTTATAAGTATTTTTTATCAACTTCATTAAAAACTTAAATAATAAATAATACGAGGGGCAGTTATGAAATACAAATACTTAATGCTTTGCTTATTTTTAACCGTTGGGATTTTCTTTGCAGGATGCACACAACAACAGATCAGTGCTGATGAAATAGCAAAGAAGATGCAAGAGAAGTACGATGCAATGAAGTCAATGGAAGCAGATGTTGTAATTACCACCAATATGATGGGACAAACAGAGACAATGCAATACGAATATGCGTTTGAAAAGCCAAATAAATTTTATATGGAAAACAATAAAATGTTAATGGTCTTTAATGGAAAAACCTACTACATGTATGATAAAATAAAGAACCAATACACAAAAATGGATGTAAATGGAGATACAAGCAATATATTTAACCCTGATTATGGAAAGTTCATAAAATCAATGCTTGACAAATTTAACGTCTCATATCTTGGAGAAAAAACCTACGATGGAAGAAAATGTTATGTTTTGGAGTTAATCTCTAAAGAAAATCCTGAAGAAAAGATGACAATGTATGTTGATGAAGAATACTGGCAACCCTTAAAGATAGAGATGAATGGCCTAACAATTGAATATAAGAACGTTAAATTCAACGTAGATATTCCAGATGATAAATTCAACTTTGTCCCTCCTAAGGGAGCAAAGCTCGTGGGTTCAGGATCCATGACAACATCAAAAAATATAGATGAAGTTCAAAAAGACGTTAGCTTTAAAATCTTAGTTCCAAAATACACTGCTGGGCTTGAATTGCAGAATGCCATGGCTACAAAACAGAATGTAAATAACGAAACAGAAGAGACAGTTGTGCTAACTTATGGAGAGAAGGGAGAAGTAAATATCTATGAAGTCAAGAGCAAAACCCCACTAATTATTCCAGAAAATTACAATAACACAATAACTCTAAAAAATGGAGTTAAGGCAATGCTAACAAGCAGAAATACAGTAAATATGATGATGTTTGAATACAATGGTGTTAAGGTTGTAATAACCGGAACGCTAAATAAAGATGAGTTAATAAAAATGGCAAATTCAATGATCGTATAAAACTATTTATTTTATTTTTTTTATTATTTTAAATTTTCATTTAATTTTTATTTTTTATTTTTAATTATTTTTTCAGCAATCTCTTCAACTTTTTTATAGACCTCATTATCCTCTGGTAGATTCCATAAAGGTATACCTTTTAAATCATACTCGGCTATTTCTTTATCATAAGGCAATTTCCCAATCAAATTTAACCCGAGTTCTTTTGCATAGCTATCAATTAACTCCTCATACTCCGGCTTAACTTTATTTGCAACAACATAAATGTCTTTAAACTTAACCTCTAACTCATTAGCTAACTTTTTAATTCTCTTTGCAGTTCCTAAACCCCTCTTTGAAGCATCTGTAATAACAATCATCACGTCAACATTTTGTGTTGTTCTTCTACTCAAATGTTCTAAGCCAGCTTCTGTATCTATAATAACAAAATCATAATCCTTAGATAAATTATCTATAATTTGCCTAAGCCAGTTGTTTACACTACAATAGCAACCACTACCTTCAGGTCTTCCCATAACCAACAAGTCATAATATTTTGTTTCAACCAAAATCTCGAAAATCTTACTTCTTAAATAATCCAACTTTGTCATTCCACCGGGAATTTCATCTTTTTCGACCAATTTTTTTAACTCTTCCCTAATATCACCAACCGTCTTCTCAACTTCAACTCCCAACGTCTCTGGTAGATTCGAGTCAGGATCGGCATCAACAACCAAAATACTGTTTGTTTTTTTAGATAGGGCTTTGATCAATAATGTTGTGAATGCGGTTTTTCCAACGCCTCCTTTTCCGCTGACTGCAATAATCATCAATTCCACCATAAATAATTTTTAGTGATTTTTATTTCATTGTTCAATTAAAAATAAAATATTTCTTAGTTAATTAAATAGAAATAGTTCTTACATAATGAAAAGTAGTTTTAGATAAATAAACCTTATTAATAAATCTCATTAGATTTATATTATTCCTAAATTAGTTAAAAATAATTATTTAAAATAATGTTTTAAAAATGTGAGAATTAATTAAAATCAGATCGGTGAAGTATATGCTATCAAAACGAATGTTAAATTTTGATTCCTTTGAAGTGATGGATATTTTGACAATAGCACAGAAGTTAGAAAGTGAAGGAAAACATGTAATCCACTTGGAAATTGGAGAACCGGACTTTAACACCCCAAAACCTATAATTGAAGAAGGAATAAATTCATTAAAAGATGGAAAAACTCACTACACAGATAGCAGGGGGATAATAGAACTTAGAGAGAAGATCTGCGAATTATATCTCAAAAAATATGGAGTAAATTTAAATCCCAACAATAACGTTATTATTACAGGAGGAAGTTCATTAGGGTTGTTTTTTGCATTATCGTCCATAATAGATGAAGGGGATGAAGTTCTAATTCAAAATCCATGCTATCCATGCTACAAAAACTTTATCAGATTCTTGGGAGCTAAGCCAGTTTTTTGTGATTTCACTATTGAGAGTTTAGAAAATGCCATATCTAAAAAAACAAAGGCAATAATTATAAACTCTCCATCCAATCCTCTCGGAGAAACAGTAAAAAAAGAAATATACGAGTTTGCATATGATAACATACCTTACATCATATCAGATGAAATCTACAACGGCTTAGTTTACGACGGAAAAAATTACTCAGCAGTAGAGTTTGATGAAAACATGGAAAAAACAATATTAATAAATGGTTTCTCAAAACTTTATGCAATGACTGGATGGCGACTTGGATACGTTATCTCAAACAGTAAAATTATGGATGCAATATTAAAACTACAACAGAATTTGTTTATATCTGCTCCAACAATCTCGCAGTATTCTGCTCTAAAAGCATTCGAAGAAGAAACAGAAAAAATAGTTAAAAAAATGTTAAATGAATTTAATAGAAGAAGAAAATTGGTTCTAAAATATGTTAAAAATTTTGGATGGAAAGTTAACAACCCTATCGGAGCTTACTATGTTTTCCCAAATATTGGAGAGGACGGAAAAGAATTTACCTACAAACTTCTAAAAGAAAAACATGTTGCATTAGCCCCAGGTATTGGATTCGGAAGTAAAGGAAAAAATCACGTAAGGATTAGTTATGCAAACTCCTACGAAAACATTAAAGAAGGTTTAGAAAGAATAAAAGAATTTTTAGAATAATTTACTGAGGTTTTTACTATGATCATAAAAACTCCTTCAAAAGTAATCTTATTTGGGGAACATGCGGTAGTTTATGGTTATAGGGCAGTATCTATCGCAATTAATCTAATGTCAACAGTAGAGATCGTAAAAAAAGAAGGAAACATTGTAAGATTAAACCTTTTAGATTTAAACAAAGCTCAAAACTTTGATTTGGATAGTATATACAATCTTAACCCTTCAACATATAACAAATTTGACGACTTCAAATACTGCCTCTGTGCAATTAAAAACACTCTAAATTACTGCAAAATTAACCCAAATTTTGGATTTGAATTAAATATTTCCTCAAAAATTCCAGTAAGTTGTGGTTTAGGAAGTTCTGCATCAATAACAATCGGAACTATAAGGGCTGTAAGTAAACTTTACAATAAAGAGATTAAAGATGATGAAATTGCAAAACTTGGCTATAATGTAGAGAAAGAAATTCAAGGTAAGGCAAGCATTACCGACACTTCAACAATAACATATAAAGGTATCTTAGAGATAAAAAACAACAAGTTCAAAAAAATTAAAGGAGAGTTTGAGGACTTTTTAAAAAATTGCAAGTTTTTAATTGTTTATGCTGAAAAAAGGAAGAAAAAAACTGCTGAGTTAGTTAATGAAGTTGCCAAGATTGAAAATAAGGATAAGATATTTAAAGAGATAGATAAAGTTATTGATGAGGCATTAAAAACTAATAATAAAGAAGATTTTGGGAAATTGATGTCTAAAAACCATAATTTGTTAAAAAAACTAAATATATCAACACCAAAACTTGATAGAATTGTAGATATTGGTAATAGATTAGGTTTTGGGGCAAAGTTAACAGGAGCTGGAGGAGGGGGCTGTGTAATAATTTTAGTTAATGAAGAAAAAGAGAAAGAACTTTTAAAAGAACTAAATAAAGAAAAAGTAAAGATTTTTGAATGTAAGATGATTGGGTAATAAAAATAGCAAAAATTATTTTAAGCAGAGAAAGGAGAAAAGCAGTTTTTAGTATTGGCTAATGTTTATATTAACAACAAGTTATGATCAAGTTATGATAAGGTATTTAATTAACCATGCTTAAAAATATAGAGTATTGAATACCATATCATTGAAGAAGATAAAAAAGAGAAAATTAAGAGAAATTAGTTGGGGATAGCATGCTGTTTCTAAAAGTTAGAGTATTAGACATTGATTTAGAAAATCTTGTCTTGATAAATTTTGAAGATCTAAAAAACTCGCAATACTTTCCTCAGGATAGGGTTGTGGTAGAGTTTAAAGGGAAAGAAGTTATAGGAATTTTGCATTCTTCAACAACATTAATAAACAGAGGAGAGATTGGATTACCTAAAAAGATTGTCTCTGAACTTGGAGTAAAAGAGGGAGATGTTGTTACGATAAAACATGCGGAGAAGCCACGATCTATTTCATACATAAGAAAAAAGATGGATGGTAATAAATTAAAAAAGGAAGAGATCTTTGAAATTATAGATGAAATGGTGGAAGGTAAGTTAACAAACATTGAGATCTCTGCTTTTGTAACGTCTTTATATATTAACGGAATGGATATGGATGAAATCGAGGCAATGACGATAAGAATGGCTGAGACGGGAAAAATGGTAAATTGGGAGGGGCATATCTTTGATGTGCATTCAATTGGAGGTGTTCCCGGCAATAAATATGCTCTGCTGGTAGTGCCAATAGTTGCCTCAACTGGATTAAAAATTCCAAAAACATCTTCAAGGGCAATAACATCAGCGGCAGGAACAGCAGATGTTGTTGAGGTTTTAACAAGAGTAGATCTAACGATTGAAGAAATAAAAAAAGTAGTTAAAGAGACAAACGGTTGTATGGTATGGGGAGGAGCTCTGGATTTAGCTCCTGCGGATGATATTACAATAAATGTTGAGAGACCTCTTGGAATAGATCCTGAACCTCTTCTACTCTCAAGTGTAATGGCAAAAAAATTGGCAATGGGAGTTAATAAACTGTTAATAGATATTCCCACAGGTTATGGAGCAAAGGTTAAAACAGTAAAAGAAGCGTCAAGTTTAGCAAGAAAGTTTATAGAGTTAAGTGATAGATTGAGAATATCAACTGAATGTGCAATAACCTACGGTGGACAGCCGATTGGAAGAGCAATAGGGCCTGCATTAGAAGCAAGAGAGGCACTTGTAGCATTGGAGGACTATAAACAAGCTCCAACAAGTTTAATTGAAAAATCTTTATCCTTGGCAGGAATTTTATTAGAAATGGGAGGAGTTGCACCATTTGGGGAAGGTAAAGATCTTGCGGAGGAAATTTTAGCGAGTGGAAAAGCCCACGATAAATTTATGGAGATTATAGTAGCTCAGGGAGGGAAAGAAGTTAGTTCGGATGATATTGAACTGGGAAAATACTCTGCCGATATTCACTCTCCGATAGATGGATATGTTACTAAAATCTCAAATGCTGGGATAACAAAACTTGCAAAAGAAGCGGGAGCTCCAAATGACAAAAAAGCAGGAATCTATCTAAACGTGAAAGTTGGAAACAAGGTAGAAAAAGGAGATGTTCTTTATACAATATACTCTGATTCAGAAGAAAGGTTAAAATCAGCTGTTAAATTAGCAAGGATAGTGTATCCTATAAAAGTTGAGGGGATGTTGCTTCAACGAATCTCAAGATTTTGATATTTTAATATATACGAATTTATGTATTAATCAACATTAAATTAAAAATCTAATAATTAAAAACTAATAAAGAATTAATAAATATTAGGAAATCTTAGTGTCATTGAACCTGTTTAAAACCTGTTCAAACTAACTTAAACCACCTATTTTATGATTTTTTATTTATTTAAAATTTAAAATATTTGTGAAAAAGAAAAAGGTTTTTTATAGCAATTAATAATCTAACAACAATTAATAATCCAATTATAAATCCAACGGTTCCCCAATATTAGGAACTACAACCTCAACTCCAAGTGCCTCTGCCTTTTTTACAAACTCCATTACATCAACCTCAATAAGTGGGAAGGTGTTGTAGTGCATAGGAATAACAATCTCAGGATAGATCAGTTCGATAGCAACTAACGCCTCATCTATTCCCATTGTATACCTCCCACCTATTGGAAGTAGAGCTACCTGAGGAGCATAAATTTCTCCAATTAACTCCATATCTCCAAATAAGCCAGTATCTCCTGCATGATAAACCCTATCATTTATAATAAATCCTGAAGCAACTCCTCCGCTTATTGTTGGAGATATATCTGAAGAGTGTTCTGCTTTAACCATTGTTAATTTAGCACCATTTATTTTTATAGTTCCTCCAATGTTCATTCCTTCCGCTTCAACTCCTCTATCAGATAGATAAACAGATATTTCATGATTTGCTACAACAGGAACTCCGTAAGTTTTAGAAAGCTCTTCGGCATTTCCAAGATGATCAGCATGTCCGTGGGTTATCGCTATAACATCAACTCCATCCATAACCTCATCGTAAGGCAAATTACATAAAGGATTTGGAATGAAAGGGTCTATTAATACGTTATCTACTTTAAAGCATGCATGTCCATACCATGTTATCATACTCATCACCTTTAAACTGCCTTCATCATTTTACTATCTATAATTATATTAATTTATAATTTAATTCATAATTATTATTTACCTTGATTATTATTTACTTGGCATTCTAT
Organism: Methanococci archaeon; assembly: GCA_013153845.1. Taxonomy (GTDB): domain Archaea; phylum AGJL01; class Methanococci; order Methanococcales; family Methanocaldococcaceae; genus Methanocaldococcus. The sequence continues at coordinate 13,665 of JAADDS010000038.1, forward strand.
TTATTAATTTTATTTGTTAGTTATTAATTTATTGGTTTTAGTTTATATATTGTATTGATTGTCTATTATCAATTATTTAAATCTAAAATTGTAAGGGTTTTATATCTTTTATTATAATTCCCCCTTATTTTATATTTAATAAAAGATTACATAAAATATACTAAATCTATAAAATTTGTCAATATATTGACCCTAAATTAAAAAGTTAAATTAAAAAGTAAATATAAAATATTGCAAACATAAACTAATTTTTATAGGATAAAAAACAACATCACAGGGATAATATGAAGATCGTTGGAATAACTGACTTGCATGGGAAACTTCCTCCAACAATAAACGAATTTAAAGATTTTGCTGATGTTTTAGTTGTTTGTGGGGATATAACCCACTTTGGAAAAGGTATAGAGATTATAGAAAACTTGGCAGAGATTTCAGATTACATTGAAGTTCTCTGCATTCCAGGAAATTGCGATACCAAAGAAGTTATAGATGAACTAGATAGTTATAACCTAAATATCGATGGAAAAGTAAAAAAAATTGAAAATATAAATTTTGTTGGAATAGGAGGAAGCAATAAAACCCCATTCAATACACCAAACGAATATTCTGAGGAAGAAATCTACAATAAGGTTGAAAATCTAATAAAAAATTTAAACAACATATTCTTAGTATCTCACGCTCCACCTTATGGCACTATGGCTGATATTATCAATCTAAAAGATGATATTCATGTAGGAAGTAGGGCAATAAGAGAGATAATAGAAAGATTTAATAACAAGATAAAATTCTGTGCTTGTGGTCATATTCATGAAAGTAGATGCATTGACAAGATAAAAAACACTATTGTAGTCAACCCCTCCCCAAAAAGTTATTTTATTTACGACACCAAAAAGAACATCGTAGTTTTGGAAGATTTCGCAGGTTTATAAAGCCAGGAGTTCCGTTTTTGTATGTTTTTATTTTAGTTTTATTTATATACTTCTCTTTATATTTATGATTTTTATTTAATTTTAGATATTTTATATTTAGAAATATAATAAAATATGATAAAAATTATATATAACCCTTTTGATATATACTTTACAAGAAATGAACAAAAATAGAACAAAGGTGATATAATGGACATGGAAGAGAAGGTTTATGAAGAGGGGATATTAAAATTAAAAGAGAACATACCACAGATCATAATAAACTTAGTAGTTGCAGGGTTAATATGGCTTTTTGGAATATTAGTATTCATTCCAATTGCTGACATGCTTGGAAATCCTTATCTCTTTGGATTATCTGCATTAAAACCAATTATCTCAGCAATAATTGCAATAGCACTAATTATTGTATTACTTAGAGTAACTAAGGACTTCGGAGAATTGATGGACGGAGTGGCAGACATAATCGCAGTAAAATTAGCCGGAAAAAGAATAAATGAAGAAAAATTAAAAAAATATAGAAGAGGGCTAAGAGGACTTGCCTATCTAATCGTTGCAATAATTGCATATCTGTTCTTCTTACCAGTAATCTCTGGAATAACTCCTGTATTGGCTGGAATCATATTGATAATATTAGTTCTCTGGGCAGTTACAGTTCTTATAAATATAGGACATATCTTCTCAGAGGAGATTGAAGAAGGGATTAGAATAGCAACTGAAAAATTAGAAAAGGCCTTAGAAAAGTCCAAAAAAGAAAAAATCCAAGATAACGAATAAAAAGTTATCAAGGTAGATTGTAATGAAACACAGATCAATAGTGATCAATGCCATTTTCTTATCTCTTTGGCTGATTTTGGCATATCTCCTTCCCAACTCTTTACAATTTTTGAATTATTTGGGAGTTGAAGATGTTAATTATGTGGGGGCGGTTATATTAATACTTTTAACAATATTATCAATAATCAGTTTAATTTTGCTGACAAGAAGTATGAAAAAGTGTTTAATTAATAAAAATTAAAAGATATAAATAAAAAATATAAATAACTAAAATAATACTTAAAAAAGAAAAGAAGAAAAGACCCCAAGTCATCTTAATCAATGCCCAGTTATTTATTGATCTCTCTTAAAACCTCATCTAAATCAACTTTTTTAACCTCTCCAAATTTAACAACCTCTCCGTCTCCTTCATACCTTGGAATGATATGGAAATGGACATGATCAACTTCCTGCCCAGCAACTCTGCCGTTATTATTAATTATATTGTAGCCGTCAAATCCAAGCTTTTTTAAAACCTCAACTGTCTTTTTAACTCCTTTTATAAATTTGCAGAGCTCATCATCAGGCATTTCATCAAATCTTTCATAATGCTTTTTAGGAACAACCAAAGTATGCCCTTTATTTCTTGGATTTATATCTAAGAAAGCTAAAACATGCTCATCCTCATAAACAACCTTTGCCGGAATCTCTCCATTGATTATTTTGCAGAAGATGCACATCCTTTCACCAAAATTATTTTTTATTAGTTATTTAGTTGTATTATCTTCATCCACATGTTTTGAACTTGAGTAGTTTACCAATTAACGTAAAAGTGTTAGTTAATGTTGAATAAATAATAATCAGCTTTGAAGTTTTTTAAATAAATACTTAACTACAAACAGAGATAAAAAGAAATTAGAAGTAATATTGAAGAAAATGGAAGAGATTGTTCAAAATCCTCACCACTATAAAAACCTAAAATATCCTTTAAATGATTTTAAACGAGTTCATATATCGATAAAAGCTTTGTTCTTGTTTTTACTGTTGATGAAAATGATAATAAACTTTTTTATTTAATAATTCAAAGGTATGGAATACTAAGAATACACTACCTCTCTTACACTTATTAGTGCCTCTTTGCAGATTATTTTAACAGTAAATCCTTATACTTAAACAATAACTCAATTATATCTCTTATATCTTTTCCCTGCATCTTTGCCTCATTTAAATATAGGTTATAGAGTTGAGGAGTTAATGGTCTTGGCATACTCTTCCACATCTCAGCATGAATCAGCAAATCAAAGCATCTTGCCTCTGCCTCACTTAATCCCAACTTTTTATATGCTCCTTCATGTATCTTATATAACAAATTCTCTTCCTTAGGCATAGATAAAACTAAATCACACAACTCCGTTGTTGGAATTGGCTCAGCGATAGAGACAAAAACATCATCCAACTCAGCATCTACAATAAAGTCCTTTGTTAGTAGATAATCCTTCTCCGTCTCTGTTGGATATGCAACTATAAAACTCCCAGCTACCTTAACTCCACAATCTTTGGCTAATTTTATTGCATCCAAGTTCTTCTCTCTGTTAGTTCCCTTCTTCATATCTCTTAAAATTTTATCACTCCCACTCTCTATTCCATAGAACACCCATCCAATTGTATAATTTTTTATTGCAGTTAATATGTCCTCATCAACATAATCAACCCTCATATCTGGGACTGATAAATTATTCTTCCCAACAATTTCAGAGACATTTTCCAAGAGTTCAAAAAACTTATTTCTATTTACTGATTTTTTGAAGGCATATAAGCTCCCAGTCCCTCCACTAATTGCAATTCTCTTAGCTCCTGCTCTTTTAAACGCTTTAACTTCCTCAACAACATCTTCAACATCTCTACTCCTAATCGTTTTTCCAAAAAATTTCGGAACTTGGCAAAATGTGCAGTTGCCTAAACAACCTCGATGTGTTTCAATATAAACATTAGCCCCTCTGACTGATTGCTGTCCAATATCTTTGGGTATCAATGGGAGGGGATGATTTAAGTCGGGCTTTTCTTTTGATAAATTTATAACTATCTCATCCCCCTCTCTATAAGCTAATCCCTCTTTATCTCCTTTAACTATTTTAGGTGTTGTTATCTCTCCTTCTCCAACTATAACTCCATCTACATTTAGCTCATTTAGAATAATCTCTGGATATGCTGAAACACAGCCAGCAATGTAAATTTTGGTTTTCTTTTTTCTTGATTTTTTTATAAAGGTTATGGTTTTTTTTATATTTTCATCTAAGATGTGAAGTGTAGAGTATAAACTAAAAATTATAACGTCTGATTTCAAAAATAATGTTTTATCTATTTTTCTAACTAATTTAACATCGTGTTTCTCATGTTTTAAAATTCCTCCGATAAGCATAGCCCCGTATGTATAAACATTTGGACTGTAAATTGTGATTTTCATCAAATCCCCTTTCTTTTTATTAAAGATTTTTTAAATTTATTTTGTAATGAATAAAAAGATTAGTAGTGATTTAGTTTTGATCAGTTTTTAAATTTTATATCTTTATTTATCCTTTGCCATCACAATTCATAAATTCGAATATAATTTAAATCCATTAAAAAGACGATGATAATGCATAATAATATATGATCGCATAATAATTTTTAATAATCTATTTACATAGTTAGATACATATGTATTTTATAAGTGTCTAATACTCGTATTCGAAGTTTCTAATTATATATAACATCTCTTCCAAAATATGACTGGGTGATATTATGGCAGTTATAAATATGGAAAAAGTGAACAAAAATCTAATAAATGAAGTTATCGAAGCAGGAAAATTAGTTTTAGGAGAGAGCGTTGTAAGTTCAATTAAAGCATGTTATCAGTGTGGAACCTGCACCGGAAGTTGTCCAAGCGGTAGAAGAACTGCTTATAGAACAAGAAAGGTATTAAGAAAAGTTTTATTAGGTTTAGATGATGTTTTAGATACTGATGATATTTGGTACTGTACAACCTGCTACACCTGTTATGAAAGATGTCCAAGGGATGTAAAAATAACTGAAATTATAAAAACACTAAGAAATATTGCCGCAAAAAAAGGAAATATGGATTTATCACACAGAAAAACCGCTTCTTATGTTTTAAGATTTGGACATGCTGTTCCAGCAAATAAACAGGTTGTTGAATTAAGAGGAAAACTTGGTTTACCAGCAAAGTCCCCAACTGCTCAATTTAGCGAGAAGGATTTAGAAGAAGTTAGAACGTTGATTAAAGAGTTGGAATTTGATAAGTTGATTGCTTTTGATTGGGAAAAAATGGATTTAAAAGAATAATAAAAAAATATCAAATAATTAGAAAGTAAACCAGTGCAAAATGAAACAATAATGAACGTATATAACTCTATGTATAATTGAATATCTAACTAAAATAAGAAAAATTATCGGTGATAATATGAAGTATGCGTTTTTTTTAGGATGTATAATGCCCCACAGATACCCAGGAGTTGAAAAAGCGACGAAAATAGTTATGGAAGAATTAGGAGTTGAGTTAGAGTATATGCCGGGAGCTTCTTGCTGTCCAGCTCCAGGGGTTTTCGGATCTTTTGATCAAAAGACATGGCTAACCTTGGCGGCAAGAAATCTATGCATTGCCGAGGAAATGGGATTGGATATAGTAACTGTATGTAATGGTTGCTATGGATCACTGTATGAAGCAGCACACATTTTGCATGAGAATAAAGAAGCATTGGACTTTGTAAACGAAAAACTGGATAAAATAGGAAAACAATACAAGGGAACCACAAAAGTCAGACACTTTGCAGAACTTATATATAAGGACATAGGAGTTGATAAAATTAAAGAAAAAGTGGTTAAGCCATTGGATGTTTTAAATGTTGCAATTCACTACGGATGCCATTTTTTAAAACCTGCTGATGTTAAACACCTCGACTCTCCAGAGAGACCAAAACTGCTGGAAGAGATCGTTTCAGCCACTGGAGCTAACCCAGTAATTTATAAGGATTACCTAATGTGTTGTGGAGCTGGAGGAGGAGTCAGATCAAGATTTTTAACCACTGCATTAGATATGACAAGAGAGAAAATCATAAACATGCTTGAAGTAGGGGCTGATTGCACCGTTAACGTCTGTCCATTCTGCCACTTGCAGTTTGATAGGGGACAGGTAGAGATAAAGGAGAAATTTGGAGAAGAATATAAACTTCCTGTCTTACATTTGAGCCAGTTATTAGGTTTAGCGTTTGGAATGAAGCCAGAGGATTTGGCTGTTAGTGTTCACGCGATCCCAGTTGACCCAGTTTTAAAGAAATTGGGAATGCTTGAATAACCTTTAAAATTTTTAAATAATTTAATTTTTATTTTAATTTAATGATGATATTTTTAATTTTATATTTATATTTAGTTTATTTTGTTAATATTTCAATTCAAAGGGATTTAAACTGTTTTTACTTTATTTTATATTTTTTATATATTCTAATATATTTTTATTTTGATTTTATATATTTATATCTTTATGAATGTTATCATTATGTTTTTATACTTTTATATAATTAATTACTAACATCTGTTATCCATTTTACTTTATTTTATTTTTGCCTATCTATTTAGTTTTTTCTTCTTTTATAATTAACGACAATAAATTTTATTTAAATCATTCTAAACGGTAAAAATAAGTATATAATAAAATTAAATGGCCTCTTTAAATTGATGTTTTAATTAATTTTTAACATAATTTCGAATTTAAGTAGAGAGTTTGCATCCCTCCTTTTTAAAGAACAAACCAAATGTTTTTATAAAAGTCCCTTTTTAATCTTATTAAAAACTTCGCGAGACGCCAAATATTTATATGGGGTTGGTGAAATTATGGATAACAACGAAAGTAGTATGAGAGAGATAGAAATTAGGAAGTTAGAACATATATTTTTATGTAGTTATTGTGATGTAGAGTATGATAAAACAACCCTACTTGAGAATGTTGAACTAATCCACAGAGGAACATGTGGAGTTAATTTTAATGATATAGAAACAGAAATAAAACTATTTGGAAAAAGGTTATCTGCTCCAATTATCGTTTCTGGGATGACCGGAGGGCACAGTAAAGCAAAGGAAATAAATAAAAATATAGCCAAAGCAGTTGAAGAACTTGGCTTGGGAATGGGTGTTGGATCTCAGAGGGCTGCAATAGTTAATAAAGATCTAACTGATACATACAGTATAGTTAGGGACTATACATCCAATCTTGTTATTGGAAACTTAGGAGCTGTTAATTTTATTGTTGATAATTGGGATGAAGAAACAATAGATAAAGCGGTTGAAATGATAGACGCTGATGCAATGGCAATACACTTTAACCCCTTACAGGAGATAATTCAGCCAGAAGGGGACTTAAACTTTAAAAACTTGTTAAAAATAAAAGATGCGATTATAAATTACAAGAAAAAATATAAAAATATCCCGTTTATTGCCAAACAAGTTGGTGAGGGATTTTCAAGAAAAGATGCATTAATTTTAAAAGATATTGGCTTTGATGCAATAGATGTTCAAGGAAGTGGAGGAACTTCATGGGCAAAGGTTGAAATTTATAGAGTTAAAGATGTTAACAAAAAAAACTTACTTAAAAAATTTTCCAATTGGGGAATCCCAACTGCTATATCAATATTTGAAGTAAAAAGCGTTTATAATGGAATAGTTATTGGATCTGGAGGTATAAGAAGTGGATTAGATATAGCCAAGTGTATAGCAGTTGGTTGTGATTGCTGTTCAGTTGCTTTGCCTATACTGAAAGCAAGTTTAAAAGGTTGGGAAGAAGTTGTTAAGGTCTTAGAGGAATATATAAAAGAGTTAAAAATAGCGATGTTTTTGGTTGGGTCTGAAAATATCGAAGAACTTAAAAAAGTTCCTTATGTGGTTAAAGGAACATTAAGAGAATGGATTAAAAACTGTAAGTAAAAACTGTTAATGTTAATTAAGTAATTAAAGTTATTATCGGTTATCTTGGTAAACTCTGGATATTTATTTGAGATCTTGTTAGATCTGTTAAATTATCGTTTAATAAAAACATTTTATTGTTTATCTTGTTTGATCAAATGTAAAAAATCAAAATTAGAATATACTTAAATATATAGCTAAATAAGTTAACGTAGGAAATGACAAAATAAATGAAATGAAAAAAACAATTAGGAGATGATAACGTGAAATTGGAAATTATTGCAATTGGCGGTTATGAAGAAGTTGGTAGAAATATGACAGCAGTTAATGTGGATGGAGAGATTATAATATTAGATATGGGGATTAGATTAGATAGAGTTCTAATTCATGAAGATACAGATATATCAAAGCTCCATAGCTTAGAGTTAATTGAGAAGGGCATAATTCCAAACGATACAGTCATGAAAAACATTGAAGGGGAAGTTAAAGCAATTGTCCTATCTCACGGACATTTAGATCACATTGGAGCGATTCCAAAATTAGCCCATAGATATAATGCCCCAATTATCGGAACACCTTACACAATTGAGTTAGTTAAAAGGGAAATATTAAGTGAGAAAAAATTTGATGTAAGAAATCCATTAATTGTTTTAAATGCTGGGGACTCAATCGATCTAACTCCAAACATAACATTGGAGTTTATTAGAATAACACACAGTATCCCAGATGCTGTTTTACCTGTCTTACACACTCCTTACGGCTCTATCGTCTACGGAAATGATTTTAAATTCGATAACTTCCCTGTTGTTGGTGAGAGGCCCGATTATAGAGCAATAAAAAAAGTTGGTAAAAATGGTGTTCTCTGCTTTATATCGGAGACAACAAGAATAAACCACGAAGGAAAAACGCCTCCAGAAATCATAGCCGCAGGACTTCTAAAAAATGACTTACTTGGAGCAGATAACGATAAAAACGGAATTATTGTAACTACATTCTCATCCCACATAGCAAGAATAAAATCAATTACCGACATTGCGGAAAAGATGGGAAGAACTCCTATCCTTTTAGGACGAAGTATGATGAGATTTTGTGGAATAGCTCAGGATATTGGTTTGGTTAAGTTTCCAGAAGATTTAAGGATCTATGGAGATCCGAGTTCGATAGAGATGGCTTTAAAAAACATAGTTAAGGAAGGAAAAGATAAATATTTGATCATAGCTACAGGACACCAGGGAGAAGAGGGGGCTGTATTATCAAGAATGGCCACTAATAAAACACCCTATAAATTTGAAAAATACGATTGTGTTGTGTTTTCAGCAGATCCAATTCCCAATCCAATGAACGCAGCTCAAAGATACATGTTAGAATCAAGATTAAAGTTATTGGGGGTTAGAATATTCAAAGGAGCTCACGTCTCTGGGCACGCGTCAAAAGAAGATCACAGAGATATGTTAAGATGGTTAAATCCAGAGCATATAATTCCTTCACATGGGGACTTTAACTTAACAGCTGAATACACAAAATTAGCAGAAGAAGAAGGTTATCGGCTTGGAGAAGATGTTCATTTATTGAGAAATGGGCAGTGTTTAAGTTTTGAAAGAATCATCTAAAAATATCAAATATTCAAATTTGTAGTTGTAAATTCATTAAATAATTCTTAAATTTTTAAATTTTGAATAAATTTTATAACAAATTCCTATAGAGGCCTTTGATAAAACGATGAGGTGAAAAATATGCTTTTCGATGTAGAAATTTTAAAAAAAATCGATGAAGAGCTTAAAAAATATGTGGATAAGAATGATGACCTATACAACGCATCAAAACATCTATTATTTGCAGGAGGAAAACGATTAAGGCCATATTTAACAGTTATAACTTACAAGTTGAAAAAAGATAATGTAGAGGAAATACTTCCTGCCGCAGCTGCTGTTGAATTAATACACAACTATACACTAATTCACGACGATATAATGGATAACGATGATGAAAGAAGAGGAAAACCAACAGTTCATGTTGTTTATGGAGAACCAATTGCAATACTTGCAGGAGATCTTCTATATGCTAAGGCATTTGAAGCAGTTTCCAATATAAAAGATAGTAAAAAAGCACATGACGTCTTAAAAGTTCTTTCAAAAGCATGTGTTGAGGTCTGTGAAGGGCAGGCAATGGATATGAAGTTTGAAAACTACAACCCAAGTATGGAGGAATATTTAGAAATGATTAGAAAAAAGACGGGGGCTTTATTAGAGGCCTCTGTTGAAATTGGGGCAATAATGGCAGATTGTAGCGAAGAGGAGAAAAATGCATTAAGAGAATATGCGAAAAGGATTGGTTTAACGTTTCAGATACAGGATGATGTACTGGATCTTATAGGAGACAAAAATAAGATAGGTAAACCCGTTGGAAGCGATATAAGAGAGGGAAAAAAAACAATAATTGTTATTCATGCGTTAAAAACCCTCGACGAAGAAAAAAAGAAAAAACTCTTAGAATTTTTAGGAAATAAAAACATAGGAGAGAAGGAGATTAAAGAGGCAATAGAGATATTAAAGCCATCAATAGAATATGCAAAAGAATTAATGAAAATAAAAACCGAAGAGGCAAAGAATTATTTAAAGATTTTCGATGAAGAAAGAAGAAAAGTATTAGAGGACTTAGCTGATTTTATAATAAGTAGGATTCACTAAAAATCTTTTTATAGGTGAGTGTATGAAAATTCCAAGGTTGTATGTTGAAAATGCAGAAAAGCATGAAGATAGAAAAGTTGTTATAGAGGAGGATGGTAAGGTTATAAGATTTTTAGATAAGGGAGAAGAGTATTGCGGAGAAGGAAAAATTCTATATCAAGTGATATACGATGATTTTGATAACTACATTTTAATGGGAACCGTTAGTAGGGATATGCTTATTGAGTATGAAGTTGGAGGAGTTAAGCAAATAACCTATATTAAAAAAGGAACTCGGTTATTGGAAATTCCTGCTGAGGGTTATAAGGTCTATCCTATCGTAGATTTTGGATGTAGAGTTCTTGAAGGACATAGAGTTGCTGCATTACAAAGTAAGAAAGGAGATGTTAGGTTTGCAAATACTCCTGTTGATGGAATTGTCTTATTTTTAAAGGAAGTTCCATCAAAAAGAGAAAATTACGTTTTTTACATACTTCCCGATAAGGAGATAACTTTTGAAGACGAATAATCTTTTTTTTCTTTTTAATTCTTATCTTTTTTATTTGAGAAAAATTCCCTTAAATGTTAATCAGAATTATTTAATAAGAAAATCGAACTCTTAAAGGTTGGCAATCCAAAAAACCTTTTTATATATATAAAGAAAAAATTAATAAGATAATAAATAAATAAAATAAATAAAGATATATAATAAAGATATAAGGATAATAAAACAAAATTATTTATGTTCTCTTCATTGAGGGGTTGGATATGACAGAATGCAATCATACATTTACAGCAACATTGATCTCTATACTCTCTGTTAAAGAAGCACTAAACAGTGAAATGGAAAACTTTGTGAAAGTTAGAGCAGCAATTGATAAGAGGGAATTAAAAGATGAGGATAAGGTTGCAATATTTAATATAATATCAACAATGAGTTATCAAGTATTTTTTATAGATAAAGACACTAATGTTGAGGAAATAAAAGAAGAATTTAATAAAATGAACGTAAAGCTTAACTACGATAGTGAACAAATTTTAAAAAGATATATTGAGAGGTTAAAGGAATGAAAGACGTTAGAAACTTAGACAAACAGTGGGTAGTGCTGTCTGAGTTATCAGCTGAGCTTGTCAATAGGGGAGCGAAAGTGCCTGAAATTGTTTTTGATAAACTTAGATTAGCAAATTCTCTCCTTTCTTACTATATTTTAGATCCTCATGCATCGATAAAGACCCTTGCAGATGTTGAAAGGGAATTGAATTTTGTGCAATCGCAACTATTTAGTTTGTGCGATGCAGAGCTGACTGAGATATATTTAAATAAAATGATGAAGGCAGTCAGAGGAGAGTTAGATGTAAGATTTCCAATAAGCAAAAGCAACTACAATAAGGAAGTTAAAAAGAGAGGTAGGGTTGAAGCAATAAGAGTAAAACTCCAAAAAGAGATGCAAATTGAGAGGTTAGGCGATTTAGGAGAATGGTATGGCGTTATATTTGAATATAGCGATGAAAAGAATAAAGTAATCATTGAGGGGGATATAAAAAGAGTAAAAAGAGCATTAAAAGATTTTGCAGTAATATGGAAAGAAGAACAGAACTTATAATCCCAGTTTAAGTTAATTAACTCAGTTTTATTGATTTTTTGGCAATAAACACACAGAAGGGATCACCAATTGCTTGACATTTCTCTTCTGTTACTTCAACTAAATACATTTTATTTACCATATTTTCCAAACACCCTGCGATAAATCCAGCAGTTAAATAACAGATCGGCTCAGATGCTTTACAATTTCTACATTCTTTATTGTTTTTTACGATTATCGTTAGTGGCTCGCAGTGTTCAATACTAACCTCTCCAAAGTCCCCATTCATGAATTTAATCATCTCTTCATAACTATTTATTCCTAATCTTATAGCGTAATCTTTCCCAATCTCATA
>JAADDS010000057.1 GCA_013153845.1 Methanococci archaeon
CAACCATGTGCTCCTGAACAACTGCCCCTCCTGGGAGAGCGTGGTTTATTGTTTCCATATACTCATTAATTGTTTCTGGAGTAACCTCTACCCCTAATCTCTTTTCAAGAACAGCGTGGGCAGTGTCCATCCCAACAATAACTGTTCTTCTTATATCGTCCCAGAACTGTTGCATTGCAGCGTTGTTCATGAAGTGTAAATCATCTCCCTCAACAATTGCATCTGTGTTTGAGACCTTGTAAGGCATTAATTTTCTTTGCCCTAATGGAACCCCAATATCTGGGTTGTAGAATGGAATTCCTCCTCTTTTTTCGATTAATTTTTGTGCTGCTTCAACGAATTCTCTTTTTCTTGCTGACTGTCTCCATCCACCAAAGACATAGAACTTAGTGTATTTTTCTCTTGGGTCTTCTTCAAACTTCTCTTTTAATGCTTTTAAGAATAATCTTTTCTCAGCATCCATCTAACTCACCTCTGCGAGGAATTTTTAATATTTTATTTTATTTTCTTTGCTTTTTTTATTAATTTTATTATTCCGCGTTCAACTATTTTGATTAAAAAGTTATTATGTATAGAGGAAGAGTTTTTAGAGTTTTTCAAATACATCTTCTACTGGAATGAATCCTCCTAAGGTTCTTGCTCTGTGGATTCTTTTAACAACTATCAACAACTCTTCATCATCTCTCATTGGAACTCCGTCAATTCTGTAGATGGTTGTGATTTCTTTCAATTTTTCTTCTGGTAATGGTTCTCCGACATCTACTGGCTCATCTAATGGTCTTCCAACTTGGTCTTTAACGTATAAAACGTGTCCTGTCTTCTCATCATAAACATATCTTTGGAGAGCATCGAACATTAAACCGTTTTCATCTAACCTTAATGAGTGTCCGTGGACGGTAGCCCCTCTGATACCAATTCTTGCAGGATCGTAGAAGGCAGTATCGATTAAGAAGTTTTTAGATAATGCTTCTAAATCACTTTCTCTCATTTCAATAACTTGTCTTCCTGATAATGTTCCAGTATCTACTCCTCTAAATCTCCACATATATGTTCTTGCTCTATCATATGGTTGAGCTGGAGCGAAATACATTGAATCAGCGAACTGGATGTATCTAATTCTGTGTCCTTCCTTAGCTCCGTTGATTGGCTCAACTAAGTCCCTTACATAGTCCTCTGGTAAGTCCATCTCATCCAATGGTGGGTGAACTGTTTTATAGTCCTCTCCTGGTTGTCTGTGTCCCATTATCTTAACAATATCATCATCTGGAATATCTCTTAACTTTTCTAACTGAACATCTGGATTCATGTGATCTCTTCTGTTTTGAGCTATTTTTGTTTGCCCAGGGTAAAACTGTGGCTCGTATGCCATATAATCACCTCAATTTAAGTTTAAGTGGAGTTTTATTTTTTTAATAACTTCATCTATTTTCGTTTGAGGACATGATTCTCCTCTTACCACTCCTGTTACTATATCCACAACTGTTCCTTTGGTTTTTGGTTCTAATGGCATGACATCTCTTGTTTTCACACCATACTTTGCGAGATCTTCCATATCTACGGGGGCTTGACAGACAATAATGGTAGGAATTTCCACGTATTTCAGTAGAAGCCCTGCCTTGTAGACGATGTGGCTGATAACGTTTCCAAAGTGAACGACACAGAGTTTGTGTCTATTTATTTGCTCTGCTTCTTCTGGCTTAATACCAAATGTTGAACCTAAAGCTCCTCTTGGAGCATCGTGTGGAATTCCTGAACCAGCATTTAAGACCAAGACACTGGTTTGAATTCCTGATTCTCTTATACCATAGGTTATTTCACAGACAGGTTTTGTTATATGCCTTCTACCGGGAGACATTGCTACAACTACAACATCGTTTCTTAACGCCTCTGCAAATGTCCCTCTCTGTGCTAATCCTCCTCCCTCTCCTAATCCCATCACTGATCTACAATCCACAATTTGTTCTCTTCTTCCTACTGGCATATTATTCCTCTTTATCCTCTTTTTCTACTACTGTAACCGAGGTTGCCATCCTACTTCTTGGATCAACCATTCCTATTAATCGTCTATCCATCTCATTTATTAAAAAGACCCCATCTTCTCCATATTTTATATAATCAGTAACTGTTGGTCTATCCTTCAAGAATTTTCCAACTCTTAGATTATATCCAAATGGGAAGAGTTCTTTGCATATTTCATCTAATCTGTCAAGTTCACTGTCATCACTTAGCGTAATCCAGAATCTACCTGCCATCACTGTTAATTCCACTGGGACTCCTTTGACGTTTATTATTTTTCTTTCGGTGTGGTTTACTGGTGTTCCTCTTGCAGGTCCGTAATTCACAACTTTGGGAAGAGGTTGACCGTGGATCACAACTCTCTCCACGGTCTTTAAATCATATATCTTGTTAAGAAATTTTTCAGTTGTGGATGCTTTTAAATATCTGTGAGGGAAGATCTCAACTTCAATCATAAGCAATCACTTAAAGATTTTAGATTTTGTCTTTAACTTCTAATGCTCCTTTTATAACATATTTCAATGGTTCTCTGAACTCATCAATTGCACTAAATACAGTTCCAACTAATGCTGATGTTCTTTCTGGTGAGAACATTTGAGTACCTGCGTCTAAACACATTGCAGCTGCAACTGGTGGTATAGCAAATCCTTTTGAGTGTCTTGTAACGATGTGGTTTCCGTTGAAGATACCTGGCCCTCCTCCTCCATAGATTGAGTGTGAGAAGAATGAAAACCCAACTGCTGTACCTTCACATCTACCAAAGTCAACTCCTGGCAATCCAGTTTCGTATTCTAAGATGTCGTTGTAGTAAAGGATTGTTGATGCAACGTTCTGTGCTGCTCTTGCAGCCCCACAGTTTACAATAACTGCTGCAACTAAACCAGCAGCTGCGTAAGCGTTCCACTTAGCTACATCAACTGGTTTATACATTGTAAATCCAGAAGGTAGTGTTTTATCCTCTTTAATTACTCCATCTTCTAATGCTCTCTCAACTGTTGAAGCAACAACGGTTCCAACAGTTCCGTTTTTACCGTTTGCTTTAACTAAATCAATTACTAAGTTGTCTGCGTTTAAACCTTGGTATGCTAAGCCCAATAAGTGCATTCTTTCAAATAATCCAACTGCATCTCCCATTTCAAACATTGCTGTTTGTTCCATAATTGAAGCGAATGCAACAGCGTTCATAACATTTTTCTTTGTACAAGCAACGAAGTGGTTTGCCATAATGTTTCTTAACGCATATCCTGGTCCTTCCAATGACAATGGATTACCTAATAAAGCAGCTATGTTTGATCCTTTCATTGCTACTTCGTGTGGATAACCTCCGATAATAGCTGCGTGAACCATTGGAGCATCAAATAGATCAACGTCAAATGTTCTTATTATTGCTTCTTTTAATGCCTGAGCTGTAACTAAAACAGAAACAGAGTATTCTGCTGCAACATCCAATCTTTTTGATGGAATTTGAACTGCCATCTGTTTTCCATCGTTGATTAATTTAATTGATGTATCGTCATCATCAGAAACTTTAATGACTTTTTCAACATACTCAGCGACTGTTTCAGCATTCTCTACTATTGGTAAGTCCAACTCTCTTCCTCTGATCATGCAACCTTTTCCACCAACAGCTCCTGTTCTTAAAGCGTTCTCGATACCTGCTAAGTTAACTGCTACTGTTCTCTTAACGTCTTTTACTAACTTTTGAATTGTTGGGTTGTATAATGGACTTACTGCCTCTAATGGAACGTTCTCCTCTACCAAGTTTCCTTTTTCGTCGTATAGGTTTATTGTGTCTTTATACTTTACCATAGGAATCACTCCCACATATTGGTTCGTTATAGAATATTCGCACTTTATATATATCCACTTTTTCATTTGAACAAAATCGCAAAGCATATATACTACTTGGATTTGAAATCCACAAACAAAGTTTTAAATGTGGAGGAGCAGATCTCCCTAATATATTTGTGGTGAAACGGTCTCTATATAAAATTTTCTTTTTGAAATTTTTTATTAAAAATTACAGGTATAGTGTGAAAATATGGAGAATGTTAGTTTATTGGTAGATCTTAAAGGAGAGCCGGGAATTAATTGTAATGGATTTTGTAAGTTTTGCTATTTTAGAAAGGTGGATAAAAAAAATCCAAAACCGTTGGGGTGTAGGTACTGTCAATTTACTGTTGGATGTGATTACTGCACATATTCAGTTAGGGAGATGAATGGGGATTTTGTCCCATTACCTTTCGCATTGATGGAATTACAGAGTGGTTTAATGTTTAAAAGATATAAAAAGGTTAATTTAACAGCAGGCGGAGATGTTAGCTGTTATCCTCAACTAAAAGAGCTTTGTAGAGCAATAAGTAATTTTGGATTGCGTATTCATTTAGGATACACTTCTGGAAAGGGCTTTGATAATTTAGATCTGGCTAAAAGTTTAGTTGAGTTTGGGGTTGATGAAGTGACATTTTCCGTCTTCTCAACAGATCCGAAGATTAGAAAAGAATGGATGAACGACAAGAATGCTGAAACAGCTTTAAAGTGTTTAAAATATTTTTGTGAAAATTGCGAAGTTCACTGTGCAATAATCGTTATTCCTGGAGTTAATGATGGAGATGAGTTAAAAAAAACGATCTCTGATTTAGTTGATTGGGGAGCTAAGGCAGTTATATTAATGAGATTTGCTAACAAAGAAGAGCAGGGTTTAATATTAGAAAATGCTCCAATAATTGAAGGAATTAACCCTCACTCAATAGATGAGTTTAAAAAAATTGTAGATGAGATGTATGAAGAGTTTGGTAAAGAAATTCGTATTAGTGGGACTCCTTTACATGATCCAATTACTGGAACACCGTTTGCACTGGCTAAGGAGGAAAACAGATCTACCTTAGAACGATTAAAAAATAAGATTGAAGGAGAAGCAACGATAATAACAGGGAATATTGCTTATCCATTTTTAAAAAAAATCTTTGATGAGACATCTGTAAATGTTGTTAAAGTAAATAAAGATATTGCGGACTTAATTACCGCAAAGGACTTGGAGAGATTGAACTTAAAGGATGTTAAAGAAACAGTTTTTATTCCTCCGAAAGCGTTTGTTCATGATTTGGTTGCAGAAGAACTTCTAAGGAGGGATGGGGTAGAGAGGATGGTTGTTCGGGGGGTTGAACAGTTAACCTTAGATGGGGAGGTTAGTGGAGTGTATACAAAAGAAGAAGCGTTAAAATTTGAAATTGAGGCATTTGAAGAACTGATAGGAATGATCAACTTCTTTGGAATGAAAAAAAGATGATCATAATATCACTACTAATAATCTATAACCGACATATATGGTTAAAATTATTTTTTAGTGTTTTAAGTTGTTATTTTAGTTGTTTTTGTAGTAGTTTAGCCACAGCAAAACTTGGAGTAGATAGAGAGACGTCTTTACCATAAATCTCTTTTATAGATTTTATATTATAGCCATTTAAAGCATCTTTTAAAATTTCTTCTCCTAAACCGGTTATAACAACATCTTTTAAGTTGTATTTTTTTGCAACGTTATTAACATTCTCTTTAATTAGCTCTAACAACTTATTATATAATTTATTTGCAATATCTACTATCTCATCATCGTTAATCAATTCTCTATCGGCACATAAAACCCTTGCTAACCTCGTTAAACAACTTTCATAGTCCTTTCCTGCTCCATCTGGCGTATCGCAAGTATACTCCTCCTCAGTGATTTTATTTAAAATCAAGGATATATCTGCGGTAATAGCAAAATATTCCGAAGATAAATTAGTTAACTTTCCTCTAAACTCTATTTTATTAGTTAAGAAACTCACAGGAGTTCTTAAAGTTCCAACGTAGACCAACTGATTGCTCATCAATCTATCCAAATCCGTTTTTTCAGCCAAAATGTTTTTATCTTTTATTGGAATTATGTCCGTGGTTGTAGAACCCATATCCACTAAAATACAACTATCTTCTACAAATTCCGAAACAAATTTTGCGGTTGCATTCCAATTTGATGCTGAAACATCTAAATAATTTTTTTTAGCTTGTTCTGGGGTTAAAAAGTTTCCATTAACATCAAATATATATATTGGGCAGTTAAAAGCATTTTCAACTTTATTTATTATATCTTCAACTCCCTCTTTCTTTGTTTTGTAGCAATCGGCTAATTCTGCGGTCATAACTAAGGCAACATAATCAACATTATTGCTATAATTTTTTAGTAATTTCTCTAATTCATCTTTTTTCTTCCACATTGGAAAATAAATATGATGGATTTTATAACTATCTCCTTCAATTTCTGTTATTTTTGTATTTGCTCCTCCAATATCTATTCCTAAAATCATAATTTTCACCATGAAATTGAAATTTTATAAAAATTAAAAATTATAAATGTAAGAATTATTGAACTTAACTATATTATAAAAAAATTATAAAAAAATTTTTTATATATTATGTGAAGATTTCTTTATATTAAGTTATATGATTTCATAAAGATTAAATTAGCATTGAAGCGATATATATCTTTTCAGTTTTGAGAATTTTTTAAATATTTTCAAATATTTGGTGGAGACAGATGAACACATTTGCAGAGGTTCAAAAACTATATAGGGAGTATTACAACTTTGCAATAAAAAATAATCTTTTAGAAATTCCTGATTGTATTGAGTATAGGGAATTTGGATATGGTTATTTAAAAAAAGTTGATAATAGGAATTTATCTTTTAAAAATGAGAGGGAGTATAAATCTTGGGTATTAAAAAATGCTCCAATGCATCTCTACAAATCGTTAGCTTATATGAGGTATCCGAGTAATGTTGGAGGGACATCTAATAAGGGAATATTTAGAAGAGAAATGGCTTTTGATATTGATGTTCATAAAACAGAGAAGTGTAATCATGAAGATGATTGGATATGCAAGTATTGTTTAGAAGAGGCAAAAAATCAGGCAATTTATTTAATTGAAGAATTTTTAATTCCTGATTTTGGTTTAGATGAAGATGATTTAAAAATAGTGTTTAGTGGAAATAGGGGGTATCACATATACATAAAACCAAAAAATAAAGATATTCTTGAGATCATTGAAAACTACTCAAAAGAAGATAGAAGGTTTTTAATGGATTATATTCTTGGAAAAAATTTAAACTTGCATAATATTGGTAGTGGATGGAGGAGAAGGTTAATAAAAGAATTTAAAAAGAACAATATTGGAACAAGGCAATTTGAAAAAGAAAAGAATTGGAAAAAAATTATTGAAAAGAGAAAAAATAAAGAAAAAATTTATAATATAATTGATAAATCTAAGAATAAACTTGAATTGGATGAAAAGGTTATGGAAGACGATATTCGATTACTAAGGGTTATAAATTCCTTACATGGTTATACGGGATTTATTGTTAAGCCGTTGAATAACTTAAATGAATTAAAAAAATTTAACCCTCTAAAGGATGCAATATTCAAATATTTTGAGGAGATAGAATATCGAGTGGATATATTTGACGATAGAAAATTCGAAATTCAAATTGGAGGGAAAAAATATCATCACAAAAGTAAAAAAGTTAGCGGATCTGCCTTATTATACTTATTCGGACATAATATTAAATTCACATTAGAGGAGTAATACCTTCAACAAGCAACTTTCCTGCTTTTGTTTTCTTCCCCTCTTTTTCTACAAATATTCTTATCTTTCCTGCTCTACAAAAATGCTGAACTCTTAAACCGATATTTAATAAAAGATTGTCATCAAATTTTTTTCCAATAAATTCTTCCAAGGTTTTTGATGTAGAGCCACAGGGAGCTTCTCTTAAAATTTCAATTCTTCTTATAATTTTGTTGTTGTCAAGGATTAAATTAACTCTTGGCTTTCCAAAATATTTTAAAAACTCTTGTAGCTGAGGATATTTATTCAAATATTTATTTAACTTTTTTTCGTCAATTTCACACATGAGATTCGGACAAAAAACATTTCCAAATCTTTCAAGTTGTTTTTTAAATCCCTCTCCTTTCCAAGCCCCCACTAAAACAAAAGATTTACGATTAATGGATTTTACAATCTCATATGTTAGATCTGGATTTAACGTATAGGTTATAAAGAGATCGTAGTCATTTAATCTATTTAATATTTCCTTGTCAATTATGATTTCATCAAAATCTCCATAATATTTCACTTTTATAATATCGCATGGAAACTTTCTCTTTATCGTTTCATATGCTCGATCTCCATATGCTCCATCAGTTAATATTGCAATTTTCACGGTTCCACCAGAAGGTTAATAAAAGTTTGTAATATAAATAATAAATATAGAATAGATAAGTAGAATTAAAATAAAAATAAACAAAAATGAGATAAAAAATTAATTATTAAGAAAAATTAATAAAAATAAATCATATCATAGTAAATTAATAAACCATCACAAACAATTAAAACTTATAAAACTTAAAATAAAAAATAAAGGATTAAAAAATATTAAAAAATAGAGCCTCGGGCGGGGTTTGAACCCGCGACCTCCTGCTTACCAAGCAGGCGCTCCGCCAGGCTGAGCTACCGAGGCACCGTAGGCATAGTTAAATTACTACATCTTCTATATAAATATTACGCCGAAAAGTATATATACCCCTTTATGATATTTACTAATTGCTTGTAGCCCGGTGGTGTAGTGGCCTATCATCCGGGGCTTTGGACCCCGGGACCGCGGTTCGAATCCGCGCCGGGCTATCATTTTTTATATTAGACCCATTAATTTATTATATTGAATGTATGGATGTATAGTTAAACTATTTAAAATAAAAAATTAAAATAAAGCAAATAAAAAGTGTTAAAAATAATAAAAATAAAGAAATAATAAAAAAATAAAAAATAAAAATAGAACTTAGTCCTCTTCAATAGAACTCAAAATTGACCTTAAAAATTCTATTGTTTTTAATTTTCCTTCCTTACTTCTTACTTCATAAACTCTCAATGGATTAATTGCCTTATAAATATCTTGCTCAGAGATTCCAAGATCTCTACTTCTTGCCTGACAAACCCTAACTGCAACATCATTAATTTTTGAATCTGCTTCATCCGCATAGTGAACTATATACGCCTCTATCGAATTGGGTCTTGTTGGAGAGTGATCTCCATGATGAGAAGCAACGATTTTAATTACTTCCATTGGAAAATCTCTTTTATAGAGTTCTGCAACTGCCAAAGTTAAGTGATCTAAGTTAAACATATCGTAGTGATCAAAACTTCCATCCTCATTCTTTACATAGTTATAGGGCTTCATTATATCGTGTAAAAGTGCTCCTGCAAGTAAATAGTCCCTATTTATCTTAACCCCATAAACATCTTCAAAAACATCCGCCATTTTTAATGCAAGTTTTGCCACAGATAGGGTGTGCTCTATCAACCCTCCCTTATATCTATGATGCCAATTTATACTTGCTGGGGCTTCTTCAACACTTATTCCAGTATCTACAACTTCCGGATGTGTTGCTTTTGGATTTTTTAAAAACTCAATAACCTTTTCTCTCAGTTTTTCATCTTTTATTTGTTCTGCTAATTTTATTAATCTCTCCATAAAATCCCCCTTGACGTTTTTGTTTGTTTTGATCATCAATTTTTATTGCTTTAATTGTTAAGAACGATATTGAACATAGTTTATATATAATTTATATATTTATAAAATCGATATATAATCTATAATCTTAATATAAAAATTGAGGAACATACAAACATATAAATTATCTATATATAATATCATAATAACGAGATAAATTAAGGAGATAAGATGAACAGAATAAATAAGCAAAAAAGAAAAAAGAAGAATAAATAATTAGATGTTGCTCTTATCATTTCTATTTCTATAAAACCCCATATTGCGAGTTCGTGAAGTTTTAAATAAAGTTTTAAATATGGCGTTGAGAATAGTAATATTTTTAGTTAGTATTTTTAGTTAGTTTAAAAAAGGTGTTGTAAATGATCGAACTTGCTAAAAACCATTTAAAAAAGGTCTTAGAGTTGTGTGGTGCAAATAGAAACTGTGAATACTATCCCTGCCATTTTGATGGACAAGTATGTTTATGGTGTTTTTGCCCTTTCTATCCATGTGAAGATGAGGAATTGGGGGAATATATAGAAAGAAAGGATGGAACAAAAATTTGGAGTTGTGTTAAATGCCATTGGGTTCATAGAGAAGAAGTTGCGACTGAAATATTAAAAGAGATCCTGTCTTTAACAAAAAATAACAGTATAGATGAGGGATTACAATTATTGGATGATAGAGAGTTGATGTTAAAAATAAAAGATAAAGTTAAAGCCAAGTATCCGAATAGGTGAAAATGTGGATTTATTAGATGCAGTTTACGTTATCAACTTCATTTTACTTATTTTAGCATCAATAACTGACATAAAGGAAAGAATTATTCCTCATAAGTATGTTATTATTATGGCAGTGTTAAATTTAATCGTTGGATACCATTACTTTGGTATCAATGCAGTTATTGCATTTTTCACAACTTTTATACTGTGTCTTATTTTAAGTATTGGAATGGGAGGTGGAGATGTTAAGTTATTCACCGCTTTAGCTCCAATTTTCGCATATCCAAATTCATTTATATTTTATGTTCCCAAGTATATACTCTATTTAATAGCAATCAGTATGTTTATCGCTGCGGTTTTTCCAATGTATAAAATTTTAGTGAGATATTGGAAAGATATTATCCCATCTGCCTGTTATTTAACCATGATCCTCAGTATATTATATTATTTCATAAATATCTACGAAATTCCCTATGCATCTCTTATTATCTGGGCATATATTATTCTCTCAATATTTATTTCAAGAAGAGTCCCAAAATACAAAGAATATACGAAAAAATTGGGATATTTATTCCCAATTTACCTAATTTTGTTTTATGTTTTTGATAAAACATATTTTATTAAATATAACCTTTTAATAACTTCCCTGGTTTATCTTGGGGAGATTACACTAATTTCAATAGTTATTTACGCTCTAACTGGCGTAGAGATCTCAGATAAAAAGCATATCGAGCAATTAAAGGAAGGAGATATTCTTAGAGACATTATAATAATTGATGGAAATAATGTTGAAGTAAAAAACTTAAATATAATGAAAAGAATAAAATTTCTATTGGAACATGAAATCAGAGGAAGTGGGAAAGAAATAATATTAACTGACGGAGAGGGGCTTTCAAATGAAGACCTTGAAAAAATAAAAAAACTCTATATAGAAGGAAAAATCCCTGACGAACTAAATATTATAAAGACATATCCGTTTGTCCCGTTTGTTGTCGTTGGCTATGTTGTAGTTTTAATTTTAATGAAACTCTCAATAATATAAAGGGGAAATGTTATGGCACTCAAAAAAATAAGGAATCGGAAACTTTCTGACATTAAAAAAGCACAAATATCTCTTGAGTTTTCGTTTTTATTTCTTGTAATAATGTTGGTGTGTATTATTAGTATAAGCCATTTTCTTTCTCAAAATTTTACTGAAGAAGATAGAGTAATAAATGAGGTTGAAAACTCAGCAAAAACTGCTGTAATTTTAATAAATTCTGGGTATGATGGGATCAATCCAAATGCAACTTTAATATATGGTGGAATCTCCTGGTCTGAGGATAAACGAGAGTTGTATATTTACATCTCTCCAAAGGAATATATTACACCAAATATAAGAAATTTTATTGTTGACTATATATATAACTCAACAGACATAAACAGAAGTAAATACACTATAATTGTAGATCCCTAAAATATTGTGAGACAAAACTATAAAAATGAGTGATGCTAAATAAGATAATAAATGATTATATATATGTTTTAATATTTAGGTGTAGAGTTATATGGTGCGGGTGGTTATATGGTAGATACTTCAAAAATTAAGGCATTAAAAGAAAAGAGTAAAAAAACGACAAGATCAGGTTCATTAAAGTTTGTATTGATTATATTGATAGTAATAACCGTGGGAGCGTTGGCATTTATAACCTACAATGAACTAAGCAAGATAACTCTTCAAAAAAATGCTGAACTTGAAAATCAGAAAAAACTTGCTATCCAATCAATAAATCAAATGTTTTCTAAGTATCCAAACGATCCGCAGAAGTTGATATATATTAATGAAATCCAGAACGCTAAAAGTGTAGATGAGATAAATAAGATCTTAGAAGATGCAAAAAGATATATTGCATTTAAAGATTACAAAAATGAAGCAATTAACCAAATAAAAAGCATATATGGAAGTTATTACTCTTTAAGTTTATATGCTCAGGAACTTGTTCATAAAATAAGTATGGCTCAATCTCCTCAAGAAATAGAAAATATTTTAAAAAATGCTGATATTCAGAATGATATAAGAAGTATTATTGAAAAGCAGATTGACTATGCTCTCGCTTCTGGAGATAAATATTATTATGTGGAGATAAATGGAAAATCCATGTTTATGACAAGATCAGATATTTTAAAATATAGAAATATATGGACTTTGCCTGAACTTAAATCTCTAAAAATTACACCCGTTTCACAATTAAACAAGTTGGCTATTGAAATATCCGCAAAACAGTGCGGTAAATTACCTCACAAAGGAGATATTATCTCAATCTACAATAAAAACGGATCTTTTGTATCATATGGAATCGTTGAGTCATCCTACGTTATTGTTTCTTCAATAAGTTATAGTGAAAGTAAATCAACATCAGATAATATAAACAAACTTGGAGAGACATATTCTTCCTCATCATCCTCAAGTGTTTCCTACTCCTTAAACAATATTCCAGGTATACTCCATGCAACAGTTATTGACAAACTTGATTATAGTAAGATAGAGAAGATGTTTGGAGATTATGGAATAAAACTTAACAGAATTGAAGATAGCACCCAGATATTTGACGGAAATGTAAATTACTTTTTAATAATCTCAGTTCCAAACGATAAAGTTCCTGACTTGGTAAAACTTAACTCAAAGGATATAATCATCGCTATAAAATCAAGTGAATAATTTAACATCTCCAAATATTTGCCTATTATACATTTTTGAAAACCTTAAATTTCATAACAATCCCCTATAAAATCTTCATAAATCTTAAATTTTAATTATACTCACTAAACGCACAAATAATTAAAAATACCGTCCAACGGTGATGAATGTGAAATTAACTTCTAATTTAATAAAAAATTTAACAAAAAACATGATTATAATTCTCATAATAGGTGCAACGATCCTATCTTTAAATTTTGGAGAAAGAACTATTGCCAAAATAGGATATTCCTACACAATCACAGGAGAAATAACAAACACCAATCCATACTCAATATTTGTTGCTGTCCCTTCCAATATAAGTTTTGAAGAGAAAACACTTCCAAAACCAAAAGATTGTTTATCAGCAACTCTTGATTTAGTGAATAAAACCCCAGGAATTGTTTACTATTCCGATGTGTTTAATGGAAAAGAGGGATTTTGGATACCCCCATTCACAACTGTAAAAATAAAAATCTATAATTATAATAAAACAACATACGATATAAATATAGATAATAGCCAAAGCGATTATGATGTAGTAGGCCCTGCTGTCGTTGACAAAGTGAAAGTTTTAGATCTAAATACTTTATTTAAAGATGCAGAAGAGAAAGGAATTAAGATCGGAAAATTTAAGATGTACGTTGACGGCTATATTGTGAAAGAAGACACCGACTCAATAGGTATTATAATTCCTGCCCCAATAATCATAAAAAACTACGATGAGTTCTATAAGATAGTTGGAAATGGAGATGCAGATATTTGGATTTCCTCATATAATACCTGGTATGAAAAACAGTTGGAAAGAAAAGGAATTAATCCAAATAATGATAATCCACTAATTCCACAAGACAATGGCGTGCTCGAACCCCCAGACAACTTTAAGATCTTTGATGTTCCTGCAATGGCCTTTACTACATCTTCATTCCATCCAATTGATTTCTACTATATTGTTTATAAGCATGGAAGTGATCAGATAGGAAATTAAAAGAGAGTTTTTACTATAACTACAATTTTATAACAATTCTTAGGGGATCTTTATGTTTAGATTTAGAAAAAGAGGACAAATTTCCTTAGAATTTTCACTTCTGTTTTTGGGAGTGTTGGTTGCTCTTATAGTTGCTGTTGGTTATCCGGGAATGTTTGGTTTAAAAAAGACCGTAGAAATTTCATCTATGAGTTTAGCACATGCCGCTGTATCTAAAATGAAACAGACCATTGATCTCGTGGAGATAGCTGATGAAGGCACTGTAAGGACGGTTTACATAAAATCTCCTCCTGGAACTTGGCATGCTAATGGAAATATTCTTTATTTTTATAGGGATAGTGGTGGAATAAAATATAATATAACCGCTAAATGTAATATAAACTTAAAGATTCTTGGAAATGCAACCGTGCCGTATGCAAAAATAATAACTGTTGAAATCAGAAAGGTAAATTCTTCGCAAGTTAATATTACAATATCTTAAACTGGACTTTTATTTTATTTTTTTATTTTTAACTTTTTTTAACCTTTATTTATTGAATAAATAAGAAATAAAAAATAAGAAAAGTTAAATTCTTAGCATTTTTCTATCGATTAATTCTTTCTGTTTTGCTTTGTTCCAGTTGGCTACGTTTTGCAAATAACCAGTTATTCTACTAAATTTAGCCACATTTTCAGAACCGCAGTTTACACACTTGTCTCTCAAACCACCAACACTCAATCCACACTTATTACAAACACTCAAATTCTTTGTATAAGTCCAATAACCAATGTTAGTTCTTGTTATTTTCTTAGTTATGTCCATTAACACTTCTGGATCTGCCGCCGCCTCCATATTCCACACATGCATTATATGCCCACCATTACAGAGAGGATGAAACTTCTCCTCAATCCTAACCTTCTCCCCCAACGTTATTGGAGCATCAACCCTAACATGAGATGAGTTTGTATAATACAAAGTATTCACATCGTTTAAATCCCCCCTAACAACGGTCTTAGCAAAATCGCAATAATACTTATAATCTAACCTTGCAAACCTTCCAGCAGTTGATTCAGCAGGTGTCTGAGTCAAAGTAAACCTTAAACCACTCTCCTCCTTCAACCTATCAGCATAATCCCTCATGTAGCCAATAACCTTTTCACCAAACTTAACCGCCTCTTTTGAATCATGCAACTCCTCCCCCAAGTGAAATTTAAGCATCTCATTCAACCCAACAAACCCAAACGTTTTGGTTGTATTCTCATACCTATAATACTGCCCATCATCAAACTCCTGCGTTAAGAATGAAAGCATCTTATCAACATACAACCTCTCCAAAGTAACCTCATGCTTTATTAATAACGCCTCCTTAACCAACTCCAACCTCTCATGCAAAATCTCAAACAACCTATCATCATCCCCATTTGCCTCATAAGCAATCCTTGGTAAATTTAGAGAATACCACTGCATATTTCCAGTTCTTAAAGTATCTACCTCAGCATCCCCAGTCCAATTCCCGCTTAACCTTGTCCTACAACCCATACTGTTAGTATTAACTTCCTGCCAATCAGGAAGCATATTTATAAAATAAGGAATACCAAACTTAGCAGACAACTCATGAATCTTATACATAAGTTCTTTATTTTCATCTTTAAACGCACTCTCTCTCAACTTAATTATAAAATTCGGGAAGATGAACGGTTTTCCCATTGCATCCCCTTCCATCATCACATCAACCAACGCTTCCAAAATTAATTTTGCCTCCTCCTCATAATCCCCATAAGTTCCTCTTGTTGTCCCAGCTATTACTGCTGGTTTATCCCTCAAAAACTCTGGAATTTCCAACTCCAAGTTTATACTACTAAAAACACACTGCCCTCCCCTACTAACATACATCTGATTCATCTCATAAATAAACATCTGCATTAACTGCTTTATCCTCTCATAACTCAATCCCCTAACATAAGGAGCTAACCAAACATTAAACTCATCAATACTCTGCCCACCACTCATATTGGTTTGAGCAGCCATCATCACTTTTGCTGCATGCTGTATAGCAACTTCAGGATGCTTAGCTGGCTTTGAAACACAAGTATGCAATCCAGTTCCATCTACTTTCAACCCATGCATAAAGAAGGGTCTTAAATCATGTTGTAAACAAACAGGCCTTGTTGCAGCATACTCTAAATCATGCAAGTGTATATCTCCCTTTATGTGAGCATCGGCAATATGTTTCGGAAAGATTGCTAATAAAGCATATTGCTTCATTGTTTCATCAGCAACCCATTTATGAATTGATTCTGGATTATACATTAAGTTGGCATTCTCTCTTGAACCCATTTTTAACAATTTTGTTATATCATAAATTGGCATTCCCAATCTTGTGTGTTTATGCCTTAACTCTTCAAACCCATACTCCAACAGTTTTGCATTAACGATCTCTCTGATCATTGGAGCAGTTAAATATTTCACATTAAGTTTTTTCAACTCTAACTCAACGTCATCTGCTATTTTTTGAGCTATTTTTTTATCTGCTCCTGCCTCTTTTACTAATGCCTTAACTATCTTCTCTTTATCAAACGGCTCAAACTCCTTTTCTGAAGTTCTAACTTTTAAAATTACTTTGTTTTTATAGTTTTCAGCTATTTTAGGGTCTGTTCTTCTTAATATATCATAAACAATATTCTTCAACTCTTCGGTGGACATTCCATTGTAAACTTTGGTATATATTTCTGAGAGGATGTTTTCAAGATCTCCATAATTTACTCCACTGTTTATTAGGGATTTTACTAATTTGTTTATGTTGAATTTTTCTTCTCGCCCATCTCTTTTTATTATTTGAAGTTTTAATTTTTCTTCGGAAAAATTCTTAACACTTATCATCCAACCACCTAAACACCGTGTATACAGAAAAATCTCGCTGAATTTTTATTCAATTTTATTTAATTAGTGATCTATTTTTCATGTCGGAGTGTTATGTAGTTATTTCGTAAGTGGCATATATACCTAACGGAATGAATTTCTGCTTAAATACTTTAAATAGGTGCGATAACCTTTTAATAAGGTATATAAATACTAAAAAATTGCTTTATTAAATTAAAGGGTCGTTTATATTGATTTATTACTTTACATTAAGTATTTCACATATATTGAACAAAAAACGTTTAAATATGAAAGTATTTAAAATGGATAAAAAAAGAACTATTGATTTTTCTTAGAATTTAATTGCTCTCCTATAATTTCATCTACTCTTTTTAAAAAATCCATAATTTTATCTTTTGGAACGACAGCTCCAGATGCAACATTGTGCCCTCCGCCAGTTCCACCAAATTCCTCAGCTACTGCCATTGCAACACTCAGATTTAAACCCCTATTTACGAGATCTCTATTACCTCTCGCAGAAAATTTGGCTATATCTCCTTCGATATGATAACCGATAACTGGTTTTTCATCCGCTAATATTGAGGCAATTATTCCAATCATTCCCTTTTTTCCTTCAAAATAGAGTATGTTCTTTAAACTCTCTAATTTAACATTTTTTATCTCATTGATTAAGTTTTTCTTATATTTCCATAAGATATTTTTGCCGATATTTATGCATTCTTCATCTTCTAAACAAATACCTATTCCAACTGCAAAAAGTCCATTTCTACCAACGGCATTTAACATCTCTGACATTAAAAACGCATCTTTTACCTTATGTTCTATAATAAATCTATCGATAGTCAAGTTGTCTATTTTTGGGTATCTGAATAGAATTGAAGATAATAATTTTTTTCTTTCGGATTCATCTAAATACTTCTTATTTGGATCTATCCCAATTTCTTTCAGAAATTTAAATGCCCTACTTTCTGATGCAAGATCTGGAATATATGGCTTTGTGCAGTAGGCAATTGCTTTATACATCTCAACATCGTATATATTATAAACTATATCATTAACGATCTTTACAAATCTATACTCCCTTGCCTCATTTACTATAAATTTATTTAAACCTAAGAGAGGGAAATATTGCATATCTCCAATAATCCCAACTATTGCTAAAACACTTAGGTCATAATAACCAAAGTCCCTCGCTACTAAATAACAGACCCCGCTTGCTGTTATCTCTTTAGCTCCATCAATTCCAAAAATGTGGGGGTTTAACTGAATAACATCTCCCAAAAAACTCTCATTTACTTTTGGAGGATGATGATCTAAAATTATGGCATTAAAATTATTTTTCATTATCTCTTCTATCTGTCCACTTCCCATATCTGCAAATATAAAAAGGGGCTTGTTTACTTCATTCTCCTTAGCCAATTTTTCAATAACTTCTTTTGATAGATGTTCAACAACAGTTAAATGAAATAATTTATTCGTCCTTAATAGCATCTTAGCTAATATTCCCCCACTACTCAATCCATCTGTATCGTGATGCGTTATAACCCTAATATAACCGTTGTGCTTTAATATTTTTTCTTTTATGGCTTTGATAACTTCTTCCATCTCTTTAAGTTTCTCCATTACCATACATCCCACCTTAAACATCTGATTTATCATAAATGTTCAACTAATCTTTTATACTTTATACTTTTATTTCTTACATCACGATCATAGTAAGATGCATAGAATTTTATATAGAAGGATTTTAATAGAAATAAATACTCATTTTCTCTAAATTTTTTATAGAAATTATCAAGGGAAGATTATGTCAAAAATACTTGAAAAGATGAGAAGATACTTAAAGGATCAGTTTTATAAAAAACGGATTATTG
The DNA here is from genome assembly GCA_013153845.1 of Methanococci archaeon. Taxonomy (GTDB): domain Archaea; phylum AGJL01; class Methanococci; order Methanococcales; family Methanocaldococcaceae; genus Methanocaldococcus. Next base: position 18,751 of record JAADDS010000057.1, read on the forward strand.
TCTCTTATTCTGGAGGGATAGACAGTTTACTCATTTCTATTCTTCTATCTGAAGTTGCAGAAGTATTATGTATTTTTATAAAAACCCCATACATCTCAAACTGGGCTTTAAAAAATGCAGTTAAAAATGCAAATCAATTTAATTTAAAACTTAAAATTATAAATGTTGATGAGATTGTTGAAAATACAGAAAATAGGTGTTATTATTGTAAGAAGATGTTTTATAGTATATTAAGTAATGAAAAAGATGTTGGAGAATATGATTTAATTGTTGATGGAACTAATTATGATGATCTCTTTGAAAATAGGCCAGGATTAAAAGCTAAAAATGAATTCAAAGTTAGATCCCCACTTGCAGAATTAAAAATAAGAAAAAAGGAGATTTTTGAGATCGCTAATGAATTAAATATTCCAATACCTCCAAAAGAGACGTGTTTATTAACAAGATTTGAAGAGGGTAGAAAAATATCAATTAATGACCTAAAAAAGATAGAAGAATTAGAAGAATTTTTAAGAAATTATGTGAAGGGAGCTATAAGAGTTAGAGACCATAAAAATTTAGTAGTTATTGAGATTGAAGATGATTTAAACGATATAATTAATAAAAAAGAAGAAATTATTAAAAAATTTAAAAGTTATGGGTTTAAAAAAGTATGTATAAATTTAGAAGGTTATAAAACTTATTGATGGATTTTATATCTTAATATAGCAGCTATTCCCTTAAATGCATTTAAAATCATAGCCCCCTCTTCTGTCTCTGAAGAAACAGTTAAAAGTTTAGTTCCACTCTGCTCACACAACTCTGAGAGATATTCTATATAGTCCTTTTCTTCAACAATACTTAAAGCCCCTCCACATTTTGGACATTGAGCATTTTTTATTTCTTCCTCTAATTTCATAAGCTCAATTTTATCCACTGTTTTTTCCTCTAAATAATCGCAATTATTGCATGCTATTTTTACTTTATACTTCTCTAACTCTTCGGAAACTATCAAAGTATCAACAGCTCCCATCATTAACGCTTCTAACACCTCTTTTTCCCCATAACAAGCTAATCCTCCATCCTCTTTTATAAGCTCTTTTAAAAATCTTTGGACAACTTCTCTTTCTTTCATCAACTCTACATCCTTTAAAAGTGGGGCTGCCTTTTCGAGTAATTCCCTAATTCCAAATTCCTCAGTGTAGCAGAGATCGTAAGTGTCTAAAACAAGTTTTTTTAGTTCATGGTGGAGATAATCCCCTTCCACGAATTCATTTTTTGTATGTCCAGGGCCTCCAACTAAAATTCCCCTAAGTTTTTTTTCCTGTAATAAAGGAAGGAACTGTTCATTAGCTTTTTCTCCAACTCTTTGCAGGAACTCATGTGCTGCTAAGTCAATAAGTCGCTCCAATCTTCTCGCTGACTGTCCTCCTGCTTTAAATTTTCCAGGAACTCCACTTGTCAACTTTTTTAACACGTTTATGTTCCTTCCCTTAACTAATGCAATCGTTGCCTCGTTTCTATCAACTAATATTATTCCATAAACATCTTTATCTTCTAAAAAGCTTTCTAATGGTTCTAAATAAAATTCAGAATCGCATCTATACACATATGTCTTTATTGGTTCTGGTGGCTCTATAACATACGTCTCCATTTTTTCAGTTCCAGGACCTCCTCTTGGGATCATTCCTGCAAAGATCACCACACCTTTTTCAAGTGGCTCCTTCAATAGTTTTAATCTTTGTAGAATTGCTTCTATTGCAGATTGAACATTTTTTCTCGTGCTTTTACTTTTGATATTCGAGGCCTGAGACATCTCTTCTCTTAAATGTTGGGCTACGTCAGATATTCTTCTACCTGCTGGAATGTATAAACTAATAAGCTCAGTTCCTTTTCCTTTTTTAGTTTTTAATTCTTTTATCATCTTTTTAAATAAATATGTCTGTTTTGAATCGCTTGATGCCATATTTCCTCACCGTTTTTACAGTTAATATTTTTAGTATGTTTTTTGTTTTGTTCAGAGCTTGAAAATTTTAATTACCACTATAAAATCGTAAAATTAAATATGTCTTGTGTTTATTGTTCTTGCAAAAAACTGTTAAAAGAGAATATTAAATTAATGATTTATATATAATTTTGCTAATTTGATTTATCTTTTTTAATAAGGTTTTTAACCACATCCAAAATGTTTTCAGATATTACATATTTTGCATTATCTTTTAAAACATTATTTGTTACTTCTAATGCTTTATACAGTTGAGCTTCGTCTTTAAAGTATTGTCTTGCTGCTTCTGCAACTATCTGTATTGCCTTTGCCTGTCCTTCTGCTTCAATTCTCAAACTCTCAGCGATTCCTTGTGCCTTTAAAATCCTACTTTGCTTTTCTCCTTCTGCTTCCAATATTGCTGCTCTTTTCAACCTCTCTGCCTTCATCTGTTGAGCCATTGCATTTTTAATATCCTCTGGTGGATCTATCTCTTTAACTTCAACTTTCTCAATCCTAACTCCCCAAGAATCTGTCTCCCTATCCAATATTTCCAATAATTTTGAATTTATATACTCTCTTTTGTTTAAAACTTCGTCCAACTCCATACTTCCAATTATTGCCCTCAATGTTGTTTGTGCTAAATTTATTATTGCATATTCGTAATCTTCAACCTCCAAAAGTGCTTTTTCGACATCTATAACTCTATAATAAACTACCGCATCTACCTTAACCACTGCATTATCTTTTGTAATCATCTCTTGCGGAGGAATATCTGTAACCCTTGTTCTCATATCTACTTTAACAGGAACATCTAAAAATGGGATTATAATATTAATTCCTGGCTTTAACTTTCCTATAACTTTTCCTAATCTAAATATAAGACCTCCTTCATACTGCTTAACAATAACAACCGCTTTTACTATTATAAAAAGGGCAATTATTCCCAAAATAATCCAAAACCAAGACATGATCATCCCTCACTAACTTTTTGAACAATTAAAGAAACCCCTTCAACTCCAACAATCTTAACTTTATCTCCTCGCTTTATTTTATCCTTTGATTTTGCCTGCCATACTTGGTTCTCCACTTCTATTCTTCCATAACCGTTATCATTAAAATCCTCAATTGCTTTTCCAACCATCCCAATAAAACGCTCAGCACCAATTTTTATTTCCTTTCCAGATGAATATACAAACTTATATAGACCTATAACTGTCAAAAAACCTGCAACTATCGCAGATACAAATGCATACTGTGGAAATAACAATAAGAAAACACCATATACAACCAAAGCTATACCCCAGGCAGGAAAATACAGCCCTGGAATAACCACCTCTAATGCGATTATCAAAAATCCTGACAATATAAACACATAGCCAATTTCCATTCCTCCCTCCCGTCCAAAATTTTGATTAAAAAATTTGTCAATAATAATTAGTTTTATCCCTATATTTAAAATTTCCTATTTTATAGTGTTTTATTCGCTATATTTATATAAGTGGTAGGTGTTAAATAAATGTCTCAAATAAAATCAAACGCTTTAACTATACCTATTCAAATATCTTGACGAACTTACCATCATAACCAAGACATTAAATTCAATAAAACAAGTGAGAAAGAGAAAAAATATAAGATTTAATAATACAGAAATTAAAAATAACACAACACTAACAATACGACGTTAGCTAATAAAAAGTATTATAAAAATAATATAAAAAGAAACGATTAATCGAGGTGAGCAATTATGGTAGAAAAAGGAAAAATGGTAAAAATAAGTTATGAAGGATACGTAGATGGGAAATTATTTGATACAACAAATGAAGAACTTGCTAAGAAAGAAGGAATTTACAGTCCTAATATGGTATATGGACCTGCAACAATATTTGTAGGAGAAGGGCAAGTTCTTCCCGGATTAGATGAGTTATTGTTAGAAATGGATGTTGGAGAAGAGAGAGAAGTTGTTCTTCCACCAGAAAAAGCATTTGGTAAAAGAGATCCATCTAAAATAAAACTAATCCCAATGACTGAGTTTAAAAAGAGAGGAATTAAGCCATTTAAAGGTATGGTTATAACGATTGATGGAGTTCCTGGAAAGGTTGTAAGCATTAACAGCGGGAGAGTGTTGGTTGACTTTAATCATGAATTAGCAGGTAGGGAAGTCAAATATAAAATAAAAATTGAAGAAGTGATCGATGACAAGAAGGATATTGTTAAAGAAATAATAAAAATGTATGTTCCAAGATTAGATAACGTAAAAGTGAGCATAAGAAACGGAACAGTTAAAATTGAACTTCCGGAATTTGCTCCATTTATTCCAAATATTCAAACGGCTAAAATGGCTATTGCCAATGAAATACTAAAAAGATTACAAGACGTTGAGAAAGTTAGCTTCGTTGAGACATTTGAAAGAAAAAAGACAGAAGAATAAAGTGTTAGTAATTAGATCTAATTAACCAACTATTTTTATAATTAATCAATACTAATTCTTTTTTAGCATTAAAAATAAAAATTTTATCATTGAATTAAAAGATTAAATATAAGGGCGGTTAAACTTCCATTAAACTCAATATTTTAATGTTAAATATTAACAAAGTGTTAATATTCACACTTAAATCACAAAATTAAAAATAAGTGGAAAATATGAAAGACAGATTTGGAAGAGAGATAAGATCGCTCAGAGTGTCAATAACGAACAAATGCAATTTAAAATGCTTTTACTGCCATCAAGAAGGTCATCAATCAAACAATAATAGATTCATGACTGCTGAAGAGATCGGAAAGATAGTAAGAACCTCCACAAAATTTGGAGTAAAAAAAATAAAAATATCGGGAGGAGAGCCCCTATTACGGAAAGACGTTTGTAATATTGTAGAAAATATCAAAGATGAAAGAATAAAAGATATATCTTTAACAACTAATGGAATTTTATTGGAAAATCTTGCTGAAAATCTCAAAAATTCTGGATTGGATAGAGTAAACGTCAGTTTAGACACATTAAATCCTCTTTTATATAAAAAAATTACGAGATTTGGAGATGTAAATCGTGTGATAAATGGGATAAAAAAGGCAGTAGATGTAGATCTAACACCAATAAAAATAAATTTCTTAGCAACAAGCATAAATATCTCTGATCTAAAAAATATAATGGAATTTTGTAAAGATGTTGGGGCAATTTTGCAGATAATCGAATTTATTCCATTAAACAAAGATCTAAAAAAATATTATGTTGATATAACACCAATAGAGAACGAAATCAAAGAAAAAGCAGATAAAATAATTACAAGAAAATTCATGCAAAATAGAAAGAAATATATCGTTGATGGCTTAGAAATAGAGTTTGTCAGACCTATGGATAACACAGAGTTCTGTTTACATTGCACAAGGATAAGATTAACCTATGATGGATATTTAAAGCCATGCTTATTGAGAGATGATAATTTAGTTGATATTTTAACCCCTTTAAGGAAAGGGGAAGATTTAGAAAAATATTTTGTTGAATGTATAAAGAGAAGAGAGCCATATTTTAAACTAAGCAGAAGTATTTAAATTCAAAATGTTATTAAATATCTCCTCTATTTCCTTTACAACTTTTGAATCTAAGTTGATAAGCTTTCCTGAAAATTCACATTTAATAACTTCCTCATCATAAGAAACAACTCCAAAAACTTCTAAACCAAGTTCTTCTTTAATAATCTCTTTCAAACTCTCTTTATCATCTTCTCTTACTTTGTTAACAACAACTCCAACATTTTTTATTCCTAAATCGTTAGCTAATTTTTTCATTCTTTTTGCAGTTATCAGTGATTTTTTTGTTGGTTCTACAACAATAAGCATTAAATCAACTGTATCTATTGTTTTTCTTCCAAAGTGCTCAATCCCTGCCTCCATATCTAAAATAACAACCTCATCCCTCTTTAAAATTAAATGCCTTAATAATCTTCTTAACAAAACAGATGCAGGGCAGACACAACCTTCCCCTCCTTCTTCAATAGTGCCCATAACCAGAAGGGTTATGTTATCTCCTACCTTATACCCCACCTTATCTACCAAATCATCAACTTTTGGATTTATCTTAAAAATATTCCCATAAGTCCCTGGTTTAGCCCCAGTTCTTTCTTCTATAATATCATTTCTCTTTGATAAAGGAACTATATCTTCCTCAATTCCAAATGCTAACGCTAACGTAGGGTTTGGATCACAGTCAACTCCAATGACCTTAAATCCATTTTTTTCAAATAATCTCATTAATGTTGAAGCAATGAACGTTTTCCCAACTCCTCCTTTTCCAGTTATTGCTATTTTCATTTTTATCACGTTATTTTTATTTGTCGGTTTCTTATTACAACATAAATATACAATAAATAAAATTAACCTTTTTAACACTAAAACGTGCCTAAGCATACCCTTATTATTAAACACTTTTAAGGTATTAATATCCACCTTTAAATCTTTCTATCTTTTTAAGAGATCCTTACAAACTACTTGCGAATACTTAAATAAATCAAAATAAATTTTTAACCGTTTAAAAAAGTTGCAAACATTTACAACCTTTTTTATTGTTAAAACATAATCTATATAACCACGAATTAAAATTATATCCTCATTTATAATCTCTCTTAGGATGAAACTATTGTTACAACCGTTTCATATAGTAAGATTTATATAGTAGTTCGTCGAAGGTATATACCGTCAATCAAATAACAACCACAAAAATATTACAAAAAAATAATGGTGATAAAATATGGCAATGAGCTTAAAGAAAATAGGTGCCTTAGCAGTAGGAGGGGCAATGGTAGCTACTGCCTTAGCAAGTGGAGTTGCTGCTGAAGTTACAAAAATAGGATTCAGCGATTACAAGGACTTAAAAGCTGACTTAGTTAAAGATGGACAGCCAAACTGTTATGTTGTTGTTGGAGCTAACGCACCATCAACAATGGACGTTGTTTCAGCTGCTGACATCGCTGCAAAAATAGGAAGCTT
>JAADDS010000001.1 GCA_013153845.1 Methanococci archaeon
CTATTTATTTATATCTCACTTTTTTAGATTTTTAATTTTAGATTTTTAAAAGAGCATTTATTTCATCATTTAACTGCAAAATTCTCCTAATCGAAGGATGACTTCTACCCAATCTTCTCTCAAACTTTTTTATAACATCATCTATCTCAACCCTCTTAGTTCCAAATATTAAATTATCGGCATGAGCCACGATCTTCTCCTCCAATGACAGAGGAAGATAATCCTTTGGAGGTAGACCAAGTTCAACCGCCTCATCTTTTGTTATTCCAGCCCCGATATGTCTCTCAGCAATTAAAGCAAGTTTTTCATCAAATCCCAATGTTCTCAAAATCTCAGCCCCTACAACACCATGCTCTATTCCATGCGTTTTACTCCTCCCAATATCGTGTAATAATCCACCCAACCTAACAAGTTCTACATCGACATCATAGCCCCTATTTTTTATAGCCAAAGATAACTCATAGGCATACCTTGAAACTGCTAAACAATGTTCTACAACATCAGGAGAGCACATCTGCTTTAAAATAGTTAAGCCCATTTCGTAGTCCATGATCTCACTTTAAAAAAGTTATTTTAAAAAGGGATTGTTTTTTAATTCTTCCTTTAAAAATTTTAACTGTTCTTCCAGATCCTTAATTAGCTCAGAGTTATCAAATTCTTTTAACATACCTCCACAACCCGGACATGTAAATCCATAATCAACTGCCTCTTCAAACGTAAACCTTACATTACATTTAGGACAGAAGAAAAACATATTATTTTTTTCAAATTCCAGCTTCTCCTCAAGATCTTTAATAAGTTCTTTTATCTTCTTTTTTACGACATATGGAAGTTTTTCAAGTGTTGGTAGCCATGTATAAGAATACCAATTTGTTTCTTCATCTTTCCATCTCTTATAATCAACCAATCTCGCATCATACAACTTATACAATAATTTCCTAATCACATTAAGCTTTAAACCCAATTCTTTTGCAATTTCTTCTTCTGTTGTCTCTCCTTTTTCTAAAAGCACTTCTATAACTTCAAAGCCCTTTTCATCTCCCTCAAATATGTTAAAAAGGACTTCTTGAACTAATGGATCGTTTAACATCTCATATATCATCTCTACTTTCTTTTCTCCCATACTCTGCACACTCCTTATAAACGCTGTTTATTATTGATCTAATGTTTTTCTTTGCAATTACTGTGGCAATCGGTTCTCCTTTCTCAATTATTGCATTTTTTCTTGGAATGTCATATAAAAAGTTCCTTTTTGAAATATTAGAAACTATTCTTTCCTTTGCAAAGATTATTCTTTTGATATATCTTTCTTTTAGTTTAAAGTCGCTATTCTTAGTTAGTAAAATATATGCTAAATTTTTAGACGCACTCATCTCTATGGTCTCATAAGTTCCTAAAATACGAGGATTTATATCAACAATGTATTCTTTTCCATCCCTAATTAAAAAATCAATGCCATTCATTCCTTCCAATTCAAAAACTTCGATGACTTCACTAAAAACTTTAATAAACTTATCTGGTAAATTGTTATAGGGAGTTAGATTTCCAGCATATGTTCCCTTAACTATAATTTGTTTGTTAAAGGTTATAAAAGTATTGCCCACGAAGTTAGCACTAAAACTCTTCCCTCTAATATATTCCTGTGCAAGAATTGGAAATTTAAGATTTTTGATATTATCGTTCTTTTTTATTTTTGAAATATATCCTCCACTCCCATAATTAGATTTCAAAACACAACATCCAAACTCGTCTAAAAATTTATCTAACTGTTTTTTATTCCTTATTTTTTTGAATTCAGGAATATTAAATCCCAAATTTTTTAATTCCTTATATGTTTTATACTTATTACTTATTTCATTTATCTTTTTTGGATCGTTTCCTACAACGTTATCCCACTTGGGAATTTTCGAATTTTCGGATTCAAAAACCCCAGATGTTATAAATACGTGATCAACATCATCAACCAACTCCTCAGCCATCTCAACCAACTTTTTTTCATCATAGTTCTCTCTCAATCTACCATGATTCAAAGGATCTATTTGGTAGTATTTCTCATCAGCTTTCAGGTCTTCAGGAGCATAATAAGAGACGGAATAAACGTAAAATCCCAAGTTTTTAAGGGAATTTACTACTGGACGAGTATTAACTCCTAAAACTAAGGCCTTCAAATTCATCCCTCCTTTGAAAAATAAATTAATAATAAATTAATAAATTAGGTTAATAAAATTTAACAAAAAGCAATAAAAATTAAATAATTTAAATTAAAAATAATCAAATACGAAAAAACAAAAACAAAAATATCATCTCAACTCTCAAATAAAAGCTCTTCTCTCAACTCTCCCAAAGTAGAGACCTTTTCAGCATACGCATCATGTCTATGAATACTCTCCATGTTTATCTGCCTAATTAAAACTCTCGTTTCATCAGGAAGATGTTTAAATTTCTCTACAATATTTTTAGCCATCTCCCTAACACAGTCCTCAACAAACATCGGTTTTTTGTGGCTCTGCTCAACAACATACGCCTCATCTGCCCTCTTCAAAATACCATAGATCTCCGCACTCATCGACTTTTTAATGATCTCTATAATATCCATTATCTCAATCTCATACCCAGTAGGAACTTCTAATATAATTCTACCAATCCCTCTCTGATTGTGTGTTGCAAAAATTACCGATCTTACTATTTTTTCGATCTCTTCATCTGAAAAACCCTCTTCCTTTAATTTTTTTATAGACATCTCTTTTATTAAGTTTTGAGCACATGGACATGCGGTAATACCAACAACCTCAGCCCCAACGATCTTGGTTATCTCCACCTTATTATCCTTTTTAACACCCTTCGCTCCACCCATAATCTTATGTATCTCCTGAGAGTATTTTCCAGATATTGGACTCTTTTCCTTTGTCATAAAATCGCTAACCATAAAAACCTCTGCCTCTGTTGCATATTCATGCTTTTTAAATAATCTCTTCACGATCTCTTCACATATCGTCTCCATTTCATAACTCTCAATTTCTAACGCCTCATCTATAATTCCCTCAATAACCTCAGGATTTCTCGACATGTGAATTCCTTTCTGCGAGCTTGGCAGATTAACAAAGACCTCAAATGTAGAAAGCAATATAATAGGACGCTTATTTGCTCTTTTTAATCGAACAAGTTTTTTTAAATTTGTAACTCCAACTCTTGTTAGTGAAATCTTAACATCTGGCTCAAAATTTTGAACATCACATCTCCAATTCATCTTCTTCACCTATCAAAACATCTCTAAGTTCTTTTGATAAACGGTAGTATACATTATTACCATCTCTCTCCTTATTAATATACCCCATCTCGTAAATATCTGAAAGATGAGTTCCGATCGTGCTTGGTGATTTTTTTAAATATTCTGCCAACTGTGTTACAGTTGCAGATCCTCCAAGTTCTGACATTGCCCTAACAATCTCTGACTGAGCGGGCGTTAGATGGTTTAAGATCTGATGCCCTACACTGATTCCAAGAGAGTGCATTGCCTCTTTTACAACTTTTTCATCGATCTTTGTTAGACCATTTCTTATGGCAATTGATATTGATTCAGAGCATGTCATTATTATCTTCCTTGGAATTCCATCACACTCCTCAACGATCTTATGTATGGCAGTTTCAGTAAATGGCTCAAACTCCTCAGCCCCATCAATATGAGCATCTTCAAGCCGTCTTCTAATCAGATCGTAGGATTCATCCTTTGACAAAGGAGGCATGTTTATTATTTTTGGTATTCTATCCTTTATTGGTGGAGATATTTTTGTTAGATCATCCATTAAAGTTGGAGAACCAGCCATAAAAGTTAATATTCCCTCCTCATATAAGAAAGAGTGGAAAAATTGCAATAAAGATAAACAACTCTTTTTTGCAAACTGATCGGCTTCATCAATCAATATTATGCAAAGTTTATCATGACTTTTAACCTCATTTATGAGATACTCTAGATCCCTCTCAATCCTCTCTCTTGGATAGTGAATAGGAACCTTATCTCCATAGTTGTTTAATTTTCTATACATATCTAAGATTCTGTTAGAATGCTCCATATAGTCAGATTTTATAGTTCCGCTTACTGTGATAAGATTTTCAGTTAAGATGTTGTATAACAGTTGAATTAGAAATTGTCTTGGTGTTACCTGAGAGGCAGTCATCTCAACAACCCAATGCCCCTGCTTTTTTGTTGCATAATAAATGATATTTAACATTGAACTTTTTCCAATTCCTTTGGTTCCAACGATTGCGGCGTTAACTACACTACCATGTTGTGCAGATCCTAATATTTCCCCAATCTCCCTTAACTCACTAACTCTTCCAACAAAAAATTTTGTATTTCCCCTTATTGGTTTTTCAGAGAAGGGATTATATTTTAGCTTTAATTTGTGCATTGTGCTTGCTATTGAGTTGGCAGATTTTTGAATAAACTCTATGGGATCCATGTTTCCACCTTACATAATAAATACAATATTATTCATTTGGATTTATTATCACCAATTGATCTCTATTCGAAGTTTGTTTTTTATGCATATATAGATTTCGAAAGATCGAAAGTGAGTTTTCTAATCTGTAAATTTAAATTGATTGTTGATGTATATTGTGTCTAAAAAATAAATTAAAAAAACGTGAATCTAAAATTATCTAATACAAAATATTGTGAATCTAATTATATTTGTAGCTGGAGAAAACACCAAGATCCCCAGAAATAAACTTTAATAAAAATTAAAATTATATATATACTATTTCTATGAAATAAAGTTAATTTTAATTCTTCTCTTGGGAATATTTCAAAAACCCCAAAATCAAAATATCGTGAATCTAAGAAAAAAAGATATAAAAAACTATGAATCAAAGGATATTATATATTTAACAAAAATACACAGTAGAAACATATATATAGAAAAAAACCAAAACTACACATATATCAAAAAACACACCATATATACAAAATATTAAAAAATAAACAACAGATCTTCCAAAAAATAGTAGTAATACTTTTGGATCAAATGGGGTCGAAAATTTGAGTCGTGAATCATAAAGTTTATAAATGTAAAAAAACATAATAATTGAGCAATTATGATCAACAATATGTAAAAACAAGATGAGTTGTTGATGAGGTGGAACTCATGGAAAAACTTCCTTATGAAATCACATCAACGATTTTCAGAAAGGCAATTCTACATTATGTGTTAATACGTGGCACAACCTATCCTCAATCACTGGCAAAAAATTTAAATATATCGAAAGGTCTTGCTTGCTCTTTTTTGAGGTTATGCTCAGCTCTCAATGTAATGAAGAGGGAAAGGGCAGGTCATAAGGTTATATATTCGTTTACCTCAAAGGGTCTTGCAGTTTTAAAAAGATTGGCACCAGAAATATTCGATTTGAGTTTTTCGAGTGTTTTCGAAAAATTACCAAAAAAGAAAATATCTACTAAGCACTACCCACTTACAAAGATAGGGTTCGAAATCAAGTGGAAGGAGGATAAATTCGGAGGAATCATATTTTCATTCTTTGATGCTGATGGGGAGCACTTAGGGGACGTTTTTAGAAGTAATGTCGGCAGATGGTGGTGCGTTATCTGCCAGAGTGATTCATGTAAACATATCGATTACTTGAAACGGCTTTACAAAACATTGAAAAATCAGGATGAATAAATTTCGAAGTTTCGAGTCGCATGTATGTATATGACCCAAAGAGTGTGCAATTTTTTTAGAGTATTGAATTATCGCAAAAAGATGTTAGAGGTAGATCCATCTTTTTTTAATAAATAAATCAATTAAACATGATGTTTTTTAGTAATAACTAATCTTCCGTGATGTTTTTTTATAATATAAACATTTTAATATTATTTTTTAATTATATAACTTATTATATATTTTTTTTAATATATTATCTTATTAGTTTATTGTTATTGCTTTATATAGTGTAAAAAAATATAATAATATAATGGTTGTGCTTGCGATAATCACAATCATTTTTTTAGGGGTATACCCTTCTTTTTCCTATACATACATGCAACTCGAAAACTCGAAAATCTTTTGAGAAATTTATTTTTAAATTATATTTCTTATTGGATAAATTTGACGTCAAAAAAGATAATAGGTTAGTGTTTATTTATGTCCCAACATATCACAACTAAAAATTTTATATAGTTTTTTATGTTTTGAATTTTTTTAATTATTAAAAAAAGATTATCCTCCATCGAAATTACGTTTTAATAGTATAGATGTTGGAATGTTGTCAACTAAAAATATTGTTGTCCAATGTTCATAATTCTCTTGATAGTTTTTTAATAGATTTAATAAGTTGTTTCTATTGAGTTTTATTTTAAACCTTACCTTGTTTTTGTATCTTATCTTTACGAGTATTCCGAGGTTTACTAATTCGTCTAAGTATCTATATAGCGTTGGGAGTTTGTAGTTGACTCTATACTCTATATCTTCGATTTTAAATTTTTTTAGTTCAATGATCTTTTCAACCAACTTTCGATATTTCGAGTTAACTATATGGGGAAGGATTTTGAGCCATGGGATTTTAAGTTCTCTTAGGTTTTTTATCTCTCTTTTTGAGTGTTTTAGGATTAAATATATTGTTTCTAAGTTTCCGTTGGTTAATTTTAGCAGGTGTTCTGCAACTTTATCACTCACTAAACAGTTGTGGACTTTTGCAAAGTATTTTATGGATGCTTTTACATTTAAGGTTCCTTCTGGAAAGAGAAGTTTCATCTCTTCGTAGCATTCATATGGAAATCTGATTACAACACTTATTTTATTTTTTCTTAGTTCTTTTACAAACCTAACAAAGCTTTTTTTGTAATGCCATTTTCTAATATCGTGAATATCAAAAACGATTATTGGATTTAATATTTTTAACAGGGTTATGGTTTTCCCAATTGCTTTTTCAAAATTCCATGTTTTTATGTCGTAAAACAGATCTTTTATTCCTCTATACCACGCTTTTTTTGCTCGATAGTATTTATCAAAGTATATTTTTTCATTTATATATTTTAGTAAGTTTTTTAACCATTTGGCGTTTTCGTAATTTTTAAAGAGGAAATATTTATCTTTTATAAGATAGATTAATCTCCCAACTGTTTTTTTTAGGTTTGGAGTGGCCACTACCCTAATTATTGGTATTTTATTAATTATTTCAAACTCTCCTTTCTCATCTAACTCTAAGATGTTGCCTCTGAATGTGGGGATAAAATACAATCCGTTGAGAAAATCCTCTGGAGTTGTTTTTATTATATTTATTTTCATTTTATCCTCTTTATTATTGCTAATGAGAGATAATCGCTGAATTCATCAAAATTTATCTCATCAAATCTTCCAAATGCTGTTTTCTCATCTTTGAATGTGGCTCTTTTCACTAATCCGATTATATAGTTATCTTTATCTTTTATTTTTTCGAGTTTTTCTTTTAAATTTTTTGTCTTCATAATTATTATGGTGTCAAATTCATTTATATATTTTTCAATGTCTTTTCCTTGTGGTAGTATGCAAAGTTTTTCGTCTCCTTCTACTAATGGAATGCCAAGGGCTGATGCTGATGCGAATATTGAGGATATTCCATTGACTATTTCTACATCTATATTTTTTTCTTTTAAAATTTTCCAAAGATAGGAGAATGTGCTGTATAGCGTTGGATCTCCGATTGTTATTACTGCCACTTCTCCTTTTTCGTTTATTACTTTATTTACAGCGGTCTCCCAGTAGTTTTTTAACTTTTCTTTATCTTTTATCATTGGAAACAACAACTCTTCAACATCTTTTCCATCTATATGGTTTTTGATAATTTCATAAGCAATGGATCTTTTTCCTTTTTTTGATATTGGAATGAATATTTTGTCAACTTTTTTTAAAACTTCTAACGCTTTTAGTGTGATTAGATTTTCATCACCAACTCCGACTCCTACTCCATAAACCTTTTTTACCAAGATTGACACCTTTTATTTTTCTTATTTCTTTTTCCTTTTTTTCTTTATTTATTTTTATATTTATTTATATTTTGTCCATTATTTGTTTACTACTTTTTCTACGTATTGATATGCCTCATCTATTATTTTATCAACCTCATCTTTTGATAATCCATAAGTTTCTTGAATATATCTTGCTCTTTCTTTTAGTGATGGATGTGTCATTAAAATATTTAGAATGCCTTCTTTTGGCATATAAGATGAGAAGTGTATTTTTGCAAGGGCTTTTATGTAGGTTCTTGGATCTATAATTTTTGTAGCGAGGAGATCTGCATCTTTTTCGATCTTTCGAGATATATATCTACATAATAAATAATCGATTATATATGCTGTGAAAAATACTGCTGTAAACACCCACTCTCCCCCAACATTTATATATTTTAGTATGTATATTGCTATCGAATATATGATTGCACCAATAATTATAAAACTTATAAATCCTAATTTTATGTGTAGTTTTTTTCTATGTGCTAATTCGTGAGCAATAATTGCTTTTAATTCTTCTTCAGATAAAATATCTAATAGTTTAGAGGTTATTACTAATTTTTCTTTAAATAATCCTTCTACCATTGCGTTTGCTACATCACTTTTTATGATTTCTATTTTTTTAAATTGTTTAACGTTTAATTTTTTAGAAATATCGTTTACAATATCTTTTATCTTGTTTATCGTTTCCTCGTCGTTTATTCCCTTAATAATCTTTGTGTATTTTAAAAGTTGTGTTGAGGTTTTTGAAAATAAAACTGCAATGGAGTAATAGAATGTGATCCAAAATGCAGTTCGCAATGGGAGGGGGAGATCATAAAATTGTGTTTTTATTGGAGAGATGAGCATGTTTGGAATGCCATATATGATGATAAGAAAAATAATTCCAAGTGGTGCAAATAATAATATAAATGAAAGAGCAACCATTAGGGGAGATTTTTTTATTTCATTTTCATTTCTATCTTTGGATTTTTGAGATGAGAAACATCTAACCATGTCTTTTGCTGCAAGAACTGGGGGTAGGAGCATAAATACAAATAGCATTAACATCCAGATGATTATTGCTGTATCTAATCCAACATTGAAGGTGTATGATATGAGATCTGGTAGATCGAAGATGATCAGTTGGGTTATTAAGATCACAGTTATAAATATGGCATATAATGTAAAATGAATAGTATATTTTTTTAATATTTTCGATTTTTCGCTTATTGTAGTGGATTTTTTTCTAAACAACTTTTTTAAGTGATGAGTGAAGTATACAATACTGATAAATATGATTAAATATTCAAGGAGAAGTATTGCAATAGTGGTAAAGTTGTAGGAGTAGTTTATTATTATCTCCCCATTTTTCACTTTATAATCATTTATTTTAAAAAATTTCTCGGTGCTAACTTTATTTAGATGAAATTTTCCTATGGGAGAAAGATTATAGACAAGTTGAGATTTATTTTTATTTAGTGGAACTT
This sequence comes from Methanococci archaeon, assembly GCA_013153845.1. GTDB lineage: Archaea > AGJL01 > Methanococci > Methanococcales > Methanocaldococcaceae > Methanocaldococcus. The sequence goes on from JAADDS010000001.1 coordinate 9,451, forward strand.
TTAATTGGAAAGTGTATACATCTCCCTCTTTACTGCTCCACATTTGAAGATATGTTAAATTTTCAAGGTTTTTTGAGATGTTTTTCTCAGATGTGATCGTGATCCATCCGTAACTATCTATACTAACACTTACATTTACTCCAAATGACAGTTGAAAAAGTGTGAGGAGGATAAGAACTACAATAGATTTTTTCATAATAACTCACCTTTGGGTATTTAAGGATTTCTTCAGTATTTAATTTTATATTAACTGGTATTAGATAAATTAAAATTAAATGGATGGGTTATTTATAGGTTATGCAAATATTGAAAACGGTAATAATTAATAAAATAAAAAATAAAAAGTAAAAGATTATGTACTAAAAACAAAAAATAAGAGGGAAAAAGGTTAAAAACGCTAAAAAGAGTTGATGTTATTTTTCGTTGAGTAGGTAGTATTGTTGTAATGTACTGTCAAAAATTAAAAGAAAAATTAAACATAATTTATAATTTAGATATAATTAAAAGAATTCTCTAAAAATAAAATAGAATGAATTTAAAGACAAATTTTTTAACATTTGTGAGATAATGAGGGCGTTAATTATTGACTGTTTGGCATATGGAGATGGTAAAAAACTGCTAACAAGGGATGTGATTGGAGCAGGGCCAAGAACTGTTAAGGGTATTTTACAGAATGAGGGTGTTGATGCTAAAATAATTCCTGTAGAGGATTTTTCTAAAATAGGGGATTATGATGTAATATTTATAAGTGGAATGTCATCTGATTTTAAGTGTGTTAAACGTTTAGTGGAGAGGATAAGATTAAAGTGTGATAGCAAAATAGTGATAGGTGGGCCAATATCTAACGATCTCTACTTACTTGAAAAGATAGAGGCGGATATAAGTGTTGTTGGAGAAGGGGAGATAACGATAAGAGAACTGCTAAAAAAGGACTTTAATGCTGAAAATGTTAAAGGAACAACATATTGGGATTATGATGCTGATAAGTTGGTTATAAATCCTTTGAGAGAGATTTTAACTGATCTAAAATTAATAACCCCCTCAACTGAAATAAAGGACTATAAAAATTACTTCTCTGCAAGGGTTTATGTTGAGGTTGTTAGGGGTTGTAGTAATTTTAAAAGACCTCTATTATTATGCTCTAATAAAAGATGCAACTTATGTAAAAATGGAACATTAAAATGCCCTCTAAATATAAATCCGGGTTGTGGTTTCTGCTCTGTCCCTTCTGTTTTTGGATATGCAAGGAGTAGGGATGAGGAAGATGTATTAAAGGAGATTGAGGCATTATTGGAGGAGGGGGTTAAAAGGGTTGTTCTATCTGCTCCTGATTTTTTAGATTATAAAAGAGGGGGGAAATTAATAAACCCTTATTTTCCAGAGCCAAATTATGAAGCAATAGAGATGTTATTGTCAAATTGTAGGGATTTAGCTGATAAATATAACGCAAACATATTGATTGAAAATATAAAGGCAAATTTATTTAATGAGAAAGTGGCAGAGATTTTTAGTAAGTATTTAAAAACACCCATATATATTGGATGTGAAAGTGGGGATGAAGATCACTGTAAACTTTTAGGTAGGCCCACATCTCCAAGTGATGTTTTAAGAGCGGTTAAGATAGCAAAAAAATACAATTTAAAGGCACAGGTTTATTTTATCTATGGATTGCCAGGAGAAACTGAGAAAACAGCAAAAAATACGATAAGGTTTATGCATAAAATTAAAAATTATATTGATAAAATAACTGTTTATAAATTTAGGCCTCTCCCAATGTCTGCATTTCAAAACTTTAAACCGAATATTACTAAATATTCTTTATTAATAAGAGAAACAGCCAATAAGATAAATTTGGAGATAAAAAAGAGATATATTGGGAGAGTTTTAGAGGTTATAATATCTGAAAAGCATTTTAGAAATAAGAGGGATGCTATTGGCTATCTTTCAGATAGTGGATTAATGGTTGTTGTCAAGGATGGAGCCAAATTTATTGGAAAAACAAAGAAAGTTAAAATAGTTAAGGCATATGAAAAGTATTTGGAAGGAAAACTTTTGGAGAATTAACATTATCATTTAATAAGTTAAGTTTTTTAAAGTATTTTGGTTATTTGGTTTGTTATGTTGAGGAGTTTGGATTTAATGATGATTTAAGGTCATCCAACAAGCATAAAAATCCATAAGTATTTACAAAGAAATTACTTTTATACGTTTTTAGAGTATTTTCTATATCTTCTCTCTGTTTTTGGATTTTATTCTTTTTTCTATTTTTGGATTGTATGGGATTAATTAAAAGATTAAAATAAAGTCCATCAAGAAAACTTATATAATGTATGTTCGGATTTTCTTCTCTCTGTTTAATGAAGTCGATTAGTTCGTTTATTGATTTGTTTTGTTCTCCTCCTGGCTCTTTTAAGTGTTTTGCTTCGATTATAAATACGTGATCTACAAACTTTAACAAAAAATCAGGAGCTTTATTTTGCTTATCTTTTCCAAATTTAAATTTTATATTGAATTCTTTTAAGAATTGTAAAAATAACTCTCTATCCCCGCTATCTGGTAGAATATATACAATATCTTTATGTTTAATATCTTCAACGGATCTGGCTTTTGGAATATTTCCGATCGTATTTTGAATGATGTCTTTTATTTTTAGAATTCCAGAATTTCCTTTTTTTCGAGATGTCCCGTTGTCATATAATGCTTGAACAACTATATTTGAGTATCCTAAATTATCGTAAAGTTTTCTCCTCCTTTTGCAATATTCTTTAAGTATATTTTCTAAAATAATTTTCTTATCTGGGAGTTGTTTAAAAATAGAATGGGAAAGATCTAAAACCTTCCAAAATGCTACAAATTCGGTGTATTGTATCTTATCTGTTGTTGTGATAATATTGAATATCTCATCCAATATTTTTGATGCAATCGTTTTATCTTTTTCAATAACAACGCAATAACTTATTATTAATTCTCTTAAACGCTCAACTTTTTTTATTAAATTCTCATCGTTGGCAATTACTTTATCTAATATGTAGTATTTATCCACAACTGGCTCAGGATGTTTTAGAGAGATATTCCAGTAATATAAGTTGTCTTTTAGAGCCATTGTTCCAAACCTCTGCTATTCTTCTTTTTTACAAATTCAATTAGGTCATCGACTTTTTTGCTGTTAACTAACTCTTTTAATTTTTGAAGGTCTTCGTTTTTTAGATCTAATAATGGAAAAGTATGGATTAGTTTTTTTACTTGTGTTAATCCCAGATATTTTCTTATATATTCGCTATTTGAATACTTATAAGTAGTTAGAAATTCACTATCGGTTATTTCTCTAAAATGCTCAAGGATTAAATTAAAATAATCTTTTAATAAAGTTTGATCTTCTTCTGAGAGTTTTGGCTCTATGAATATCTGAATTGGGTGTGTTCTGTATTTTTTATTAGTAACTAAGATTCCATCAACTCCAAAAACATCTTTTATAGTATATAAACCTACCCTTCCTTCTTTTTTTCCAGTATCTACTGTTCTAACAAATAGTATGTTTGATTTGATTTTGTTATACATTTTTTCATTTACATAAACTTTCTTTTTTTCATATTCTTTTCCATTAAAAGCATTTGCATCTATCACCGTTATTTCAAAATTCCCTGAATTCTTTTTAACATCATCAATAGTTAGATAAAACTTTATATTTAATGGATTTTTCGCTTTAAACTTATCTACGAATTCGTCAAACTCAATACCTGCTCTGTAATTATATTTTGGATTGAGGATGTATGTTCTTTTTTTTACTTGATTGTTTATTTTAAGTCCTTCAAAAGTGATTATTTCATCCTTTGGTCTTGGTTTTCTTTCAAAAAAGCAAATTGCCACATTAATCCCCGTATTTTCAAAAATCTTTTTTTCAAATATTATTGCTTTTTTTATGAGGTAAAATTTTAAAAAGTCCTTTCTAATTTTGTTAGAGACAGAGTATCCAAATAAAAAGTTTGAAGGGATGATATATATCATGTTTTTTATTCCATTCCTTAAATCATTCATTAATGCCAACTGATATAAATCTTGGTAGCCCTCATTTTCGTTTTGAAAGTATTCTAAATAGTGTCTCGTTTCTTTATGTTTTTTTATATACCCTATGTAAAGGTATGGAGGATTTGTTATGTGATAAACTGGGAGGTTTGATTCCAATAAAAATTTTGGATAGTTTTTTAGGGTATCTCTTTTTATAATATTATTTTTTGCAATATTTTTAGGAATTCCGTATTTCTCAGCGTTTTTTATTGCTTCATATATCATTTTTTCCTGAATATCAAAGAGAAAAATATGTTCTTTAAAAAAATCGACTCTTTCTTCTTGTGGAATTAATTCTAAAATTGGAAGTATTAAATTCCCTTTTCCAGCAAATAAGTCCACCCAGATAAAATTATATAATTTATCTTTAATTTCGGGTAGTATAAATTCTTTAAATATTTCAGTTGATGTTAAATGCTCTCCGTAAACTCGTGTTTTATTTATCATGTTTTTTCACCATCCTATCAAAAATCATTAAATTTTTTACGTCTTTTGGGTATCTTTATCAACGATTTTAAAATAGGATATTGTCAATTTATGTGTATATACAATTATTTCTAAGTATGATTATGATTTAATATAAAAAATAAATCGAAAAGTATATATATTAGAAGTGTGGATATTTGTTCATAGATAAAACACAACCACGAAGTTCTGATCACAATTCAACTAATCTTGTTTAAGTAGCCCTTTATCTTTAAGATCTTGCAAGTTTATAAAATTTTATGTGCACGTTTGTGTATAAAAATGACACAGGTGGTAATATGGTAAGAAAGTTTTCTGTAAAGGGATTGAGAAGTCCTTCTTTACTTATAGATATGATATTAAGCGATGCAAAAGATGATATTTTAATAGTGGAGACAGATGGGGAAGAGCAGATAAAAGATATTGAAAATTTATTGAAAAAATACAATCTAAAATATGAAGTTGAAGGAAATGTGGTAAAAATACACGTTGGAGAGATAAAAGCAGACAAGAGTATAAATGTTGTTGGTGCCACATGTCCTGGGCCGATAATGATGGTTTCTGACATGCTTTCAAAAATGAAAAATGGAGAGATTTTAGAAATAATTTGCGGAAAAAATGCTCTAACTGATTTAACTGAAGGATTAAAAGGGATGGGTAATGAAATAATAAGTGTAGAAGAAAAGGAAGATGGAACTTATAGGATACTGGTTAAAAAGGGAGAGAAAAAAGAAGAAGAAAAAGCAACTGTTAAGATAGATGAGTTATTTATTATAAATACCACTGGAACTGGAAATGCTGAAAAGGCCTATTCAACGTTTATGATGGCGGATGTTGCTTTAAAGATGAATTTAAAGCCAACGATATTTTTAATGATGGACGGAGCAAGTTTGGCTTTAAAAGGAGAGTGTGATAAGGTTAAACATCCTGCGTTTCCAAAGTTGGGGGATCTTGTTAGGGATATTCTAAAAAAAGGTGTTAAGGTTTATGTGTGTGAATTAAGTGCAGAATTTAGAGGAATAAATGAGAAAAACTTAGAAGATGGGTTTGAGATTGCAGGAGCACCAACATTTTTAAATTATCTTTCAAAACCGAACGTTAGGCCAGTATGGCTTTAAATAGGAGGTGAAACAATGGAACAAGTAATTACTTTAATATCTCTCTCAGTTATATTTGGAGCAATGCTTTCCGGCTTTGCTACATTCAGATTGACTGGAATGAGGTTAATGCCACACTTTATTTCATTAATATTGGCATTTCTATTAACTCTTGCGTCTTTAATCATTCCTAATAGTATAGTTTTTTATTTGGCAATAATATTCCAAATATTAAGTGCATTAACTATTTGTCCGACAATATGCAACATTTTAAAAACGCAATTTCAAAATACAGGGATTTATTCTGCACACTTGGCTTTAATGGGAATGTTGCTTGTTCTTGCTATTGGAAACGCTTTGGGAATTAGGTAAATTTCTAATTATTTAATTTTTCCATTTATTCTGGTTTTAAGCTTTTTTAGATTTATTATAATTAATCTTATTTTAATTTAATTTTTAATTTAATCTTAATTATAACCGAAATATATTTTCTGTTAATTTTTAACTTGCCTTTTCTTCTTGGATCTTATGTTTCCATCTCCATAGTCCTTTTTTTACCCAATCTTCTCCTAAATTATGCTCTTTTGCATATTCTATTAAAACACTTTCCCACTTATCCCATAAATCCTTAAATTCTTTTTTTATTTTATTTATCTCCCCCATCTCCATAGCTGGACATATAAAACATCCTATCCTATCAAAGCCCTTCTCATAGAGTTTGTTGTAGGGAGCTTTTTCTCTAAGTAGATAGATCCAAACGTGTAGCGAACTCCAATGGAATATCGGGAGAGCATTTATCTGCCTCTTTATGTACGTGTTTCTATAAACAACTTTTTTATGTGCTCGGTTAAAGCTTTCATATTTTCTAATTCCAACAAACGAGAGAACATCTTCTTTATATTTTTCTTCAATAAACGTTTTTAAGGGATTTAACTTGCATACATCAGAACACCATCTATAATCTCTTGCTGGAATTCCATACTCTTTAATTTTCTCCCAGAAGTTTTCTCCTTTTAATCTTGTTATTTTTATATCATACTTTTTTTCCACTTCTTCAACATTTTTCAGCGTTTCTTCAAATTCTAAGCCAGTATCAACAAACACTACTTCAAAATTTTTTCCCAAGGCCTTGATAGTTAATATCAGCGTTGTTAAACTATCTTTTCCTCCGGAAAATGCTACTATGACGGGTTTATTTAACTTTTGAGAAATATTTCTTATAAATCCAATGGAATTTTTTTCGTATGTCGAAATAACTCCCTCATTGGCTTTTACCATTACTTTAAACGCTTCATTTAAATTTTTGTATGATCTTTTTGGAGAAAATATTTTATTATCTTTTCCAATAAATGATCTTACTTTAATTACCTTTCCTCTACTAATTTCATCGATTTTTTTAGAGGAAATTATCGCTAATCCAACTCCAACAACATTTTCGTTTTCATCGACTACTATAACATCGTCTTTTTCATTTATATCGTCAGTATACTCTATAATACCTGGTCTTAATATACATCCTTTTTTATTTTTTAAAATATCTACAACATCTTGTTTTATTTTTATAATTTTTTTTCTTGCTCCTTTTTCCATTAGATCAAATGCTCCACCCAATTTTAATTTTGGCTTCCATTTTTCTTCATTTTCATCAAAGTATATTAGATATTTAACCTCTCCATCAACGATAATCTCATAACTCTCCTCATTTCCTGGAAGTTTATTAAGTAGGATGATTTTTCCGTCAATAATGTTTTTTACTCCAAAGGTCTCTTCTAATATTCTGTTTACAAATTTTATGTCATATTCAAATCCTAATCTTGGATCTCCGGGTGGAGTTATTTTCACTTTCTCTGCTTTTGAACCACAAACTTCGCATTTATTTCCCAATAATGGAACATTGCAATTTTTACACCATTTTAAGTGAATCTTTCCTAAGTATGTTTTCATAATCTCCCTTAGAAAGTTTTATATATAATAATTAAGGAAAATAATATTACTTCTATTTAAAAATCAAGGTTATTTAAATTATTTATTATTTATAAATTTATAAAGTTTTTAAAAATTATATAATCTATTATCAAATAGAAAAGCATTGAAAATAAACAATAAAAAAATCGATAAAAATAACAAAAAATGATTTAATAAATAGTTTTTTCATAATGAGGTGATTATTATGGATTTTACCCAGTTTATTCCAGATATTGGTAGTGGATTTATTATTGGATTTGTTATTGGGTGGGCTGCAAAAAAAGCCATTAAAATAGTTGCCTTTTTGATAGGAATCTATATATTATCTTTGTTGTATTTGGCTAAAATAGGCGTTATTAGTATAAATAAAGAAGCATTTTCAGCATTACTTGGAAATCTCGAAAACTCATTATTGATTTTTGGAGATAAGATTGTAGGACTTGTTCATTCGCTTTCATTTGGAACATCGTTCCTTGTTGGTTTTGGATTGGGATTCAAAAAAGGATAGAAATAGAAAATGATAGTTTTTGTTAATAGGGTAATGCTTTCTTTTTATTATTCCTTTTACTATTAAATAATAAAATAAAAATTTATTTTGATAATTTATTCTTTTTATTAATTGTAATATTAATAAACTTCTTGGTAGTTTATTCTTCTTCTAATTCAACAACATCTACGGGCTCTAATGGAATATTTCTAAGCACTTTCCCAACAGTGGCTTTTGCTATTCTAATGGCATGTTCTGGACTTTCTGCATTAAACACCTTCATAGATAGTAGAACACCAACCAAAGCAGTTCTTGCTACAACTAAAACGCAATCTACAAGTTCTCCACATTTTGGACATATCGTAAGCCCTATATCAATGTCAACATAATTTAATCCTTCCTTGTTGAGCATCTTTCCGATTTGGGAAATCGTTACGCTTATTGCATCTTCTACATCGTCAACATTTCTCACAATATATGCTGCCTGTAATGTTACATGATAATTTGGCATCTTCTCTCACCAGCAACTAAAAATCTCATTTTATTTTTTTATCATATCATATATATTTTAAATTTTTATTTATATAATCTTTATTTGATTTGTTTTTGTGGGTTTATCCTCTTTTTGATGTTTTTAAGAAAACTTTTCGTATTTTATTTCTACATCTTTATATCCCTTATACTTTTTGACATGAGTTCTATTTAATGTATCACTGGATAGGTTGTTTACAGAAGTTCTGTTCTTTATCTCTTTTATCGATATTTAATTTCTTATTCATTAAATTACTTGGTTATGGATAAATATATTAATTCCTCCCTAATATTATTTAAACCTTATTGTAATTTTTTATCCTTGCTATAAATAATTTTTTAAATAATTTTTGAAGATTTTATAATAAGAAAAAAATATATTAAAAATTTTTATAAACTAACAGGTTTATAGGGAGATACTCTTTCACTGATTTTTAATTTTAATTGGCATTAAAGTTAAAAATTTAATAACTCGATAATCTTAATGGAGGAGATTTACATGATTAAAAGAATAGAGAAGGCAGAAATTTTAATGGAGGCCTTGCCATTTATTCAAAAATTTCATAGAAAAGTGTTTGTAGTAAAGTATGGCGGACATGCAATGATAGATGAAAAAGCAAAGAATTGGACAGCTCAGGACGTGGTTCTCTTAAAGTATGTGGGTATAAATCCAGTAGTGGTTCATGGAGGAGGGCCAGAAATAAACAAAGCAATGGAAAAAATGGGGAAAAAACCAGAGTTTGTTCATGGATTAAGGATCACTGATGAGGAGACATTAGATATTGTTGAAATGGTACTAGCTGGGAAAATAAATGGAGATATTGTATCAAAACTATCCAAATTCGGAGGAAAAGCGGTTGGATTATCTGGAAAATCTGGAAGAATAATTTTGGCTAAGAAAAAACTAAAAAAAATAAAAACTGATAATGGGGAGGAGATAGAAGTTGATCTTGGAAGAGTGGGAGAGACAGTTGAGGTAAATACAGATCTACTTGAAATATTGATAAATAATAACTATATCCCTGTTGTTTCTCCAATAGGGCTGGATGAAAGGGGGGAGGCATATAATTTAAATGCCGATACAGTGGCAGGAGATATAGCTGGAGCTTTGAAGGCGGAAAAATTGATATTGATAACTGATGTTGATGGAATAATGGATGATATAAACGATCCAAATACAATTCATAAAAGATTAACCGTATCGGAAGTAAGGAAGATGATTGAAGACGGAAGAATAAAGGGAGGTATGATTCCAAAAGTAGAAAGTGCATTATATGCGTTAGATCATGGAGTTAAAAGTGTCCATATTATAAATGGAAAGATACCTCATGCCCTTTTGTTGGAGATATTTACAGAAGAGGGAATTGGGACTATGATAACAAAGGATTGAGTAACTTTTAAGTATAAATTGAAATAAATTAAAAAAATGTAATATTATATTATTCATTTTTGATTAAAAGGTGGGTTTTGGCTGTTTTAGTTGGGATTTTTAGTTTGATTCCTGTGGTGTTAATAACGAAAATTATAAATAATGTTATTTTACAGTTAATTGTTGGAGGAGTAGTTTATTTTGGAATTTATTTGATTGGGATTTTATAGTTAAGAATAATTGATTCGAAAGAAATCCAAAATACACTAAACAAACTCGGGGGATTTAAATGAAAAAAATTTCAGTTATTGGGACTGGTTATGTGGGTTTAATACAGGCGGTTGGTTTGGCTGAGTTTGGTTTTGATGTTGTTGGAATTGATATTGATGAATCAAAAGTTAGAGCGTTAAATAGAGGAGAGTGTCCGTTATTTGAAGATGGTTTAGAAGAGTTATTAAAAAAACATGTAAATAAAAAATTAACCTTCACTACCTCTTATGAACCGATAAAAGATTCAGATGTTATTTTTTTGTGTGTTGGAACTCCGCAAGATAAAGATGGAAATGCCGATTTAAGGTTTTTATTTTCAGCAGTAGAAAAAATAAAAGAAACAATTGATAAAGATGAATATAAAGTTATTGTTATAAAGTCAACTGTTCCAGTAGGGACAAATAGAAAGGTTAAAGAGCTTTTAAAGGAGTATAATGTTGATGTTGTCTCAAATCCTGAGTTTTTAAGGGAGGGGATTGCTGTCTATGATTTTTTTAATCCGGAAAGAATTGTTTTAGGATTTGAAAATTTAGAGAATAAAAAGCCAATAAAGATAATGGAGGATGTTTATAAATACTTTAAAGAGAAAAATATTCCATTTGTTATAACCAATTGGGAAACAGCAGAGTTGATAAAATATGCTTCAAACGCTTTCTTAGCTACAAAAATATCATTTGTTAATGAGTTGGCAAAGTTAGCTGATAAGGTTAAAGCTAATATAAAAACAATAAGTTATGCTATGGGATTAGATCCAAGAATTGGACATAAGTTCTTAAATGCTGGAATTGGTTATGGTGGAAGCTGTTTCCATCCAGATGAAGTTTTATTTATAGATAGTGGTAGAGGTTTAGAATGCATAACATTCAAAGAATTATTTGAATTAGAAGATAAAGATAACATAAGAGTTTTATCCTTTGATGGAGAAAAATTATCTTTAAAAAAGTTAAAATTAGCATCAAAAAGATATTACAACGATGATTTAATTACTTTGAAGTTTAATTTAGGTAGAGAAATAAAGATAACAAAAGACCATCCAGTTGTAATTTTAGAAGATGGGGACTTAAAAATTAAATTGGCAGAGGATGTTAAAGAGGGAGATAAGGTAATTTTACCTTATGGAAACTTTGGAGAAGAAAGAGAGATAGAAATAGACATTTTAGAAGAACTCAGTAAGACAGGCCTTATTGAAAAAGTTTGGATACACAATAAGTACTTAACAAATAATGAATTTAGCATTATAAAACCATACTTATCAAACAAATATCCTCATGATGTTAAGAGAAATGGAATAATAAGAGCTAAGGATATATTACCAATAAAAGAAATCTTAGATAAATATGGCTCAAAAAATAGATTATTTACTGCGAGAAGCAAATCAACAACAATTCCATATAAAATAAAGATAGATAAGGATTTTGCACGACTGATTGGCTATTATCTATCAGAAGGTTGGATATCAAAGGATTATGGAAGAAATGGAGTTGTAAGGAAAAGGATTGGATTATGTTTTAGTATTCATGAAGAGGAATATATAAACGATGTTAAACACATATTGGATAGGTTAGGTATAAAATATATAGAAAACGTAAGAGATACTTCCCATTCAATCATCATCTCATCAAAAATATTGGCTTATGTATTTGAAAATATCTTAAACTGTGGGATTGACTGTTATACTAAAAATATTCCTCCACAGATATTTAATGCAAAAGAGGATATAAAATGGGAGTTCTTAAAAGGTCTTTTTAGAGGAGACGGTGGAATTGTAAGATTAAATAACAACAAAAATCTAAATATTGAATTTGCAACTGTCAGTAAAAAATTAGCTCATTCCTTGCTGATATTACTACAATCATTGGGTATTATAGCATCTGTGAAAAAATGCTACAACAACAAATCAACAACTATGGCTTATATTATAAGAATCAATGGATTAGAACAAGTTAAGAAAATTGGAGAGTTATTTGGTAAAAAAGAGGAGAACTATAAGGATATTGAAGAGAACTATAAAAGAAATATAAAACCACTGGGATATAATAAATTAGATAACTTCGCTATATTAGAGGTTAAAGAAATTATAAAAGAGCATTATAGCGGTTATGTGTATAGCGTAGAAACAGAAAATTCTCTACTCATAACATCTTATGGAATACTAATCCATAATTGCTTCCCGAAAGATGTCAAAGCTCTGATAAAACAATTTGAGAATAACAACATAGAGCCGATATTAATAAAGGCAACTGATATAGTTAATGAAGAGCAAATAAAATGGTTCTTTGAGAAGATTAAAAATTATTATGAGGATTTAAATGGAAAAACCTTTGCTATTTTAGGTTTAGCATTTAAACCAAATACTGATGATTTGAGGGAAAGTAGAGCAATAAAATTGATTGATATGCTTTTAGAGAGTGGGGCTATTGTTAAGGGCTTTGATTATGTTGAAAAGGCAAGAGAAAATACTATCAATATGTATAAATTAGATAAATCAAAAGCATTTTATGGCTACAACTTGTATGTATTGGATGATTTATATGAGACAGTTAAAGATGTGGATGGAATAATAATAACTGTTGAATATAACAAGTTCAATGAAGAGGATTGGAAAAAGATTGGAAATTTAGTTAAAGAGAAAGTTATTTTTGACGGAAGAAATATTTTAGATGTTGAAAAAGTTAAAAAACTTGGCTTTAAATATTATGGAGTGGGAAGATGAAATATAAAAATATCTTAGTTACTGGAAGTGCTGGTTTTATTGGCTTTCATTTGAGTAAATATTTGTTAGATAACTATGAAGATGTAAAGGTTATTGGCATAGATAATTTAAATAACTACTACAATCCAGTTTTAAAAGAAAAAAGAAATGAAATATTAAAAAATTATGGAAATTATAATTTTATAAAATTGGATTTCTCAGATTGGGATAATTTAGTTGAAAATTTAAAAGATAAAGATATAGATTTAATTGTTCATTTAGGGGCTCAGGCAGGAGTTAGATATTCATTAAAAAATCCATGGGCTTATATAAAATCTAATGAGTTAGGAACATTAAATATTTTTGAATTTGCAAGAAGATTTGATATTGGGAAGGTTGTCTATGCCTCTTCATCTTCCGTCTATGGGGGAAATAAAAAGATTCCTTTTAGTGAAGAAGATAGAGTTGATAAACCAATCTCTTTATATGCTTCAACAAAGAGGGCTAATGAGTTAATGGCTTATACGTATCATCATCTATATGGTATTAAAATGATTGGTTTAAGATTTTTTACTGTTTATGGAGAGTATGGAAGACCAGATATGGCTTACTTCAAGTTTGCGAAGAACATTTTATTGGATAAGGAGATTGAGGTCTATAACTATGGAAATATGGAGAGGGACTTTACCTACATTTCTGATGTTGTGGATGGAATATTGAGAGCTATTAAAAAGGATTTTGATTATGAGATTTTTAATTTAGGTAATTCTAAACCAGTTAAGTTGATGTATTTTATTGAGTTAATTGAGAAATATCTCAACAAAAAAGCAAAAAAGAAATTTTTACCAATGCAGGAGGGAGATGTTTTAAGAACCTATGCTGATTTAACTAAGAGCGAGAGATTGTTAGGATATAAACCAAAAGTTAGTATTGAAGAGGGTTTAAGAAGGTTTTGCAACTGGTTTTTGGAAAATAGGGACTGGGTTTTACGATTATAATTTTTTGGTGGGAATGATGTGTGGAATAAATGGGATTATTAGATTTGGTAAAGAAGTTATAAAAGAAGAGATCGATAAAATGAATAGAGAGATTAAACATAGAGGTCCTGATGATGAAGGAACTTTTATTTATAATTCTAAAAATTATTTTATTGGTTTAGGGCATGTTAGATTGGCTATATTAGATTTAAGTGAAAAGGGACATCAACCAATGGGTTATAATATTGAAGAGGATAAAATTATTTATAGAGATGATGAATTAGAAAATGCAGATGTTATTATTGTTTATAATGGAGAGATCTATAATTATTTAGAATTAAAAGAAAAATTTAATTTAAAGACGGAAACAGGAACAGATACAGAGGTTATTTTAAAGCTTTATAATATGTTGGGTTTTGATAGTGTTAAAGAGTTTAATGGCATGTGGGCATTTTGTATTTTTGATAAAAGAAAAAATATTATTTTTTGTTCAAGAGATAGGTTGGGAGTTAAGCCATTCTATTATTATTGGGATGAAAATGAGTTTATTTTTTCTTCTGAATTAAAGGGAATTTTGGCAGTTAAACCAATAAATAAAAAAGAAAATATTAACAAAGATGCAGTTGGATTATATTTTGCTTTGGGATTTATCCCCTCTCCTTACTCTATCTATAAAAACACTTTTAAATTAGAGGCAAGGCAAAATTTAATTTTTAATTTAAATAAAAAAGAGATTAAAAAGTATTATTATTGGGAGTTGCCTGACTACAAACCTATTTATGATAAAAAGAAATTAATTGAAGAAGGGAAAAAGTTGCTGTATGATGCAGTTAAAATAAGAATGAGGAGTGATGTGCCAGTTGGAGCGTTTTTAAGTGGGGGTTTAGATAGTTCTACTGTTGTTGGAGTTATGAAGGACTTTACTGATTTAAGTAAATTGCATACTTTTTCTATTGGGTTTGAGGGGAAGTATGACGAAACACCATATATTAAGATCGTTGTTGATTACTTTAAAACTCAACATCATCACTATTATTTTAAGGAGAAGGATTTTGAGGAGTTGATTAATAAATATAGTTGGGTTTATGATGAGCCATTTGGAGATTATAGCGGATTTCCTACGTATAAAGTCTCTGAAATGGCGAAAGAATTTGTTACTGTTGTTTTAAGTGGAGATGGGGGAGATGAGGTTTTTGGTGGATATATGAATCATTTAAATGGATATAGAATGGATTTTATTAGGAAGTTACCTAAAATTTTGAGAGTTTTAGGGTCTAAATTACCAGTTAAGAAGGATTTAAATGGAATTGCTAATTTATATTTATTAAAAGAAGCATTTAGATTGTCTTTAATAAATCCTGAAAAGTTTTATGCTGAATCAATAAAAGAAGATGCGATAAGACCAGAGATTTATAAAAAATGGACTACTGAAAAAATGAAGTATTGTTTAGAGAAAGGAGATAATAAGTTAGGAGAGGCGTTAAGGATTTTTGATTTATTGTTTAATACTCTTTGTGATAATTTCTTAGTTAAAGTTGATAGGGCATC
>JAADDS010000049.1 GCA_013153845.1 Methanococci archaeon
CTTTATAAACCCTATAACAAAACAATTCAGACGTGTATTTAAAAAACAACAATAAATAATAAACAAAAACAAATAACTAAAATAATAAACCATGGATTTTCAAAAACAACTTCAATAAATTAAAAACTCTAAAAAATCTCCATAAATAAAAACATCAAAATATACAAAACAATAAAATAAGCCACCCCTTCGAAACCAACAAAAACCAAATAAAAAACAAAAACCTCAACTAAAAACTCAAAACACAAAAAAACAAAAACAAACAACGAGATAAATAATTAAAAACCTTAGTCATATTTAAATAAAAGTTGAGTTAAAATTTTAAGTAGGGATGTTAAAGGTGGGAGTTATGGAGCAAGAAATGGATGTTATAAAAGAAACGTTCGAAAAAATTAAAAATATGGAGATTAGAGGAGCTGGTAGAATTGGCAGGGCTGCGGCTAATGCATTAAAAATGTATGCATTAAAAATACAGCATTTGAGTAATGAGGAATTTAAAAATAGGATGAAGAAAGCGGGGGAGGTATTAGTATCTGCACGACCAACGGCAGTTTCTTTACCAAATGCAGTAAAATTTGTTTTAAAGGGTTTAGAAGATGAGGATCCGAAGGTTGGAGTTGTAAAAAGAGCAGAGGAGTTTATAAATTCATCATTAAAGGCAATTGAAAATATAGGAAAATTTGGAGCTAATAGAATAAGAGATGGAGACACAATACTAACTCATTGCAACTCTGAAGCTGCGATAAGTGTTATAAAAACTGCTTATGATGAGGGAAAGGATATTAAGGTATTTTGCACTGAAACAAGACCACGGAATCAGGGATATATAACTGCTAAAACCCTATACGATTATGGTATAGATACAACCCTCATTGTAGATTCCGCAGTTAGATACTTTATAAGGGAGATAGATATTGTTGTTGTTGGAGCAGATGCTATAACAGCAAACGGATGTCTTGTGAACAAAATTGGAACCTCACAAATAGCGTTAGTAGCAAATGAAAGCAGAGTTCCTTTTTTAACTGCTGCCGAGACATATAAGTTCCATCCGAAAACAATAGTTGGAGAGTTAATAGAGATTGAAGAGAGAGATCCTTCAGAGGTCGTGGTTTTTGAAGGAAAGTATCGAGGGATAAAGATCAGAAACCCTGCTTTTGATGTAACGCCATCTAAGTATATTGATGCAATAATAACAGAAGTGGGCTTGATCCCTCCCCAGGGAGCGTGGTATATTATTGAAAAATACTTCGGATGGTTAAAATAAAAGAGTTAAATAATTTGCTGTTAAATTCATTTTATTAATTGCTTGAATTATTTAAAATACATTAAAATAAAAATATTTACATTTACAAAAGAACACTATAAAAAACGTTTATATATCACTTCTTCTTTAAAAGTATATTCTGCCAATCAGGTGGCGACCTTTTTGGGATGAAACCACCTCGGCACTCTACCCACAAGGCGGCCGTCCCGAGTAGCCGTCTGGGCTTCGATGAAGGTTATCGGTTTTCCAAGGGTAGAGACATTTTTTTAAATTTAATATCAAACTCTCTCTTAAATAAAAATAAAAAATAATAAAAAATAAATTTATATCATAGATAGTTGTTCTTATTTGATTTATATTTTAATAATTTTACAGTTTGTTTTATCTCCATTAAAAGGGATTTTGATAATAAAAATGATATATTATGAACTTAACCTCATTGGTGATCTAATTGATAGAACATATAAAAAAAGAGATTTTAGAGGAGATAAAACCATCAAAGGAGGAAATGGAAAATCTCAAATGTAAAGCCAATACTATAACAAAAAAAATCTGGGAAATTATTAAAAGAAATAATTATCCTGTCTTAGAAGTTTTATTGGTTGGATCCTCTGCAAGAAATACAAATTTAAAGAACGATTATGATATTGACATCTTTTTATTATTTGACAGATCTGTCAATGAGGAGATGCTTGAAGATATTGGAATAAAGATCGGAATTGAGACAATAAGTGAACTAAATGGAACCTATTCAATAAACTATGCCTCTCATCCGTACGTTAATGGAGTGATAGATGGGTATGAAGTGGATATAGTGCCCTGTTATAAAATTGAATTTGGAGAGAAGATAATATCTGCCGTTGATCGAACTCCTCTTCATCATAAATTTTTATGTAGTAGATTAAATGAAGTGTTGTGTGATGAGGTTAGATTGTTGAAGGCATTTTTAAAAAGCTTGGGCCTTTATGGATCTGATGTTAAAACTAAGGGTTTTTCTGGTTATCTATGCGAGTTGTTAATCTTACATTATGGATCATTTGAAAATTTACTAAAAGATGCTCAAAATTGGAAATTAGGAAAAACAATAATTTTAAAAGATATTTTTGAATTATACGATAGGGAAAAAATTAATCTAAAAAGATTTGATGAGCCACTTGTAGTTTACGATCCTGTGGATTTAAATAGAAATGTTGCCTCTCCACTAAGCAGAGAGAACTTCTGCAAATTTGTATTCTATGCAAGAGAATTTCTAAAAAACCCATCATTAGAGTTTTTTAAAGATTATGGAAAAAAAATTGAGGAAAAATTGGAAGATAGGCCTCATGGATATAGATTGATGTTAAGGATTCAAAGGGGAGATGTTGTAGATGACATACTCTACCCACAGATGGAAAAGCTTCAAAAAAGTATAAATAAAGCAATAACTAAAAATGAATTTGTAATTTTGAGTTGTAAATGCTTTGCAGATGATAACTTCTGTTATCTCTATTGGGAATTTTTAGTTGAGAAACTGCCAAAAGTTATGATAAGAGAAGGACCTCCTGTGTTTGATAAAGATAGAGTCGAAAATTTTCTAAAAAAGTATGATAAAGTTTTTGTAAAGGGTTGTAAAGTATGTGCCTACACTGAGAGGAAATACTCTCATGTGGTTGAGTTGTTTGAGGATATTGTAAATGGAAAGTTTAACAATATTTCAATTCCAAAGCATGTAAATCCAAAAAATGGAGAGATCGTTGAGTTAAATAAAACTTATCCTGATTAGTTATTTCCTATCTCTTAATCTTTATTAAATCTTATTAAATTTTCTCTCTCTCCTTCATAACCTTATTTGCCAAACTTTTAAAGTGTTTTATGTGTTTAATGAATTTGTTTTGATATTGAAAAGACCTTAGAGTAGGGTAATTATGGATAGCACTGGAAATTTAATTAATAGTGCAAATGAATTTCTGGATTCTTTAAGTGGGTTAAATGAGAAAATAAAAACAGTAGTTGAGAAAATAAAAAATAAGAAGATTGATAAAAGTGAATTATCCGATATAATTTCCACATTGGAAAAAAATTTAAAGATCTTGCAGGATTTAAAATCAAAAATGGAGTTTTTAGAATTTGATTCTCCCTATAAAAACGTTGGGAAATTGAAAGGGGGCTATGATAGTGAAGGACTACAAGAAATAGCAAGTTATAGCACATATCTCAGGAGAATAGCGAGTGAGAAAAAGGGGATCTTGGAGAGAGTAAGGCATGCATTAGCAGCCCATAAGATCGCTTTATCTCACTTAACTGAAGATATTGGGAACATCTTACTTCCTCCGAATCTTCCGTTGGATGGATCTTACAAGAGGATGATGTTTGAATTCCCTCCTTATCTTGTATCAACGTATAAAACTTTTTTAGACATCTTAGAGCCGAAGGGTAGGGGGGTTTTAACATCTTATACGATCTCTCTTATCGTCATAGATAAGGGAAAAAGAGAATTTAAAAGAGTAAAGGTGGAGGATCCAAATTACGAGAAATTTATTAAAGAAAAGTTTGGAAATGCTATAATTACATCAATAAAAAGAAATTTTTCAAAAAATAAAATAATAGACGATCAGTATGTTAGAAGGGTCTTAGCGATTGGATATTTAAAGACGTATAAAGATGAGATAGAAAACTCTATCAAGAAAAAGATCGATGAGTTGTTAAACGAAGAAGAAAAATCCTGTCTAAACAAATATTTAGACATATGTATGATGTTTAGAACTGAAACAGATGTAAATGGTGGAATCTTAGATATTAGATGTATGGAAGAGAAAAAATTAAAAGAATTAGAATTAAAGGAGATGCTCGAGAGAGAAGGGCTTTTTAAAAATGGAGAACCGATAGATCCACTAAAAAAAGCTCTCCAAATTAGAAATGAAATATCAAAAGAGATCTCTAAGGACATACTTATCAAAAAGTTTTCTGAAGATGTGTTTAAATTTTACCTTTGCAAAACGCCAGATGAAAGAGCGAGAAGCAACTTATTCCCCTCAATAATGATCACTCCTCAAAAAGGATTCTTATCTTGGATGAAGGTTGATGGGATTAATTGCACTGATGTGTTGGATTTAAAATTTAAATTGGAAGAAGAACTGCCAAAATATCAAATTCCATTAAAAAATATTGGAGGGGTTGCACTTTATTTAATTCACGATTGGAATGCGGTAGAGAGATTCAACTTTGATAAGAAAGAGATTGAAGATCTGCTTAAAAAGATAGCATTAATAGAGCCAATAAAAGAAGTTTTAAAAGAAAAAAACGTTGATGTTAAAAAGTTAGAAAAGTATGGAAAAGTTAAAAAAGAGAAGACAAAGAAGTTTTTAGATTTATTGAGTGGGATATAATTTGAGAGGTGAAGAATGAAAGCGAGAAAATTGTCAAAAAGAGAAATAAATCTTATTAGTAAAGAGTTAGAAAGATACATAAGAAAAAACGCAGTAAAAAATTTTAAATATGAAAGATTAATTGCTTTGGAGGGGAATTGGACAACTGTTTGCTACACAAACACATCTGTTATAAAAGCGTTAAAAAACTTTAACAATATATTTTCAGTTGGTAATGTATTTGGGGAGATTAGAAAAGATTTTAAACTTTCATTAGAAGGATTTAGCTTAATTTCTGATCAAATAGTAAATAATTATGCAGTTGTGAATGAGAAAGCAGAAGAATTATTTCTATATGGAAGAGACATATTTAAAAACTCAATCTTAGAAATAAACGGCTCTGGAAGGATCGCAGTTTTTAACAAAAATAGAGAATTTTTAGGAATTGGATTTTTTGATGGTAAGATGATAAAAAATATAAAAGATAAAGGGTGGTATTTAAGAGAAGGAGGATGATTACGTTGCCACTAATAATATTTTGTTTTTAAATTTTTTATAAATTTTTTAATTGTTATTTTTAATTTTTAATTAATAATTAATTTTCATTAAGTATTTCAAAGGTGAAATCATGAAAACAGAAACTTCAAAAGTTTTAGCCAAAAAGATACTTCTGGATATTTACAGAAGTTTAGATGAGTTTTCTAAGGATGTTATTAGGGGGGATTTGGCAGATATTGAATTTAAAGGATTTTATTTAAAAGGAAAAAATGGGGAGAAAGCGTATATTAGATGTTTAGATGATATTGATCATTTGGAGGATTTTGATGTTGAGACAAGAAAATACACATTAAAAAGTGTAAATTTAAAAAATCTTGATGAAGGATTGATGATCATAACCTTATCTTCAAGAACAAGCAAAGAATATAAGTTTGACGCAAGAAATTATAACATAATTTACCCTACAAACAACACAACAATCGAGTTCAAGGAAAGGATATTAAAATGGATGGAGTTAGAGGATGAAGAGTTGGATGAAAAGATTATCGAATTTGACACAAACGTAAATGAGATTTTGGAAGAGTTAATAGATGAAGTAGGATTTAAAGGAGAGGTCTCTGTTTATATCGATGTATTTATGGATGTTAATAGAATAGAGAATTTTGTTGAAAGGGAGGATGGAAAAATCCTTATATGGATACATCCTGTCTTTCTATTCTCAACAGATGACGTTTTGAGAGGTTTACTCGCTTATGAACTTTCAAGATTTAAAAACAAGTTTTTAGAGGTTGCATATAAAGACGTAATCAAATACTGCAAAGAGTTAAAAAAATTAACCAACAAAAAACCGAAAGTTTTGGAAAAAGTGAAAGCCATTGCCAACAAATATGGAGATGCTGAATCACTCAACCTAATAAATGAAATAGAGAACGAATAAAAATAAATAGATAAAATCAAAGAAGTCCTGTTGTTATTATTTACCCATAAATTCTCTTATTGCTATTTTTTTAAGTTTTTCTTTTAATGTATCCAAGTTTATTTCACTGTTGGCAGAGATCTTTAACACCTCTTCCACTCCCAGTTCTCTTAACTTTTCCTCTATTTCTCTGATCTTATCTTCACTTGCTAAGTCAATTTTATTTATGGCCACAACCATCGGCACGTTGAATAACTGCTTTATCTCCTTGAGGAGGTTGATCTGATCCTCTATCGTATAACCACAAAACTCACTCGCGTCTATAACAAACAAAACCACGTTTGCAAGGTAATTTAACGCCAAGATCGCCTGCAACTCAATATCATTTCTTTCATGTAATGGTCTATCCAACAATCCAGGGGTGTCCACCATTTGAATCTCTCCCATATAACCAACATTTATTCCCTTAGTTGTAAAAGGATAGCTGTTTATTTCAACATCCGCTCCAGTGAGTTTTTTTAAAAGGGTTGATTTACCAACGTTTGGATAACCAGCGATAACTACTGTTGGTAGATCCTTAAATGTAGGTAGTTCTTTTAATTTCTCTCTTGCCACAGCTATAAATGCCATTTCTGGATGTATCTGCTCTAATATTGATTTAACTCTACCAACAAATTCTTTTCTTAATTTTCCTGCCTGTTGTGGAGTTCTTGCTTTCCTAATTTTTCTCGCATACTCATTTCCTAATTTTCTAACTAATTCAGAAGCCCACTTAAACGCTCCCATCGATTTTTTAAATTCATCAATTCCTACCAAAACCTCTACCATCTCTTGATAAAACTTAGGTAATTTTCTTATTGGAGGGGTTTTATCTATAACCTTCTGTAAGTTATCTGCCACAACCGAAGAGATGGTTCTTACTTTATGCTCCTCAACGAATCTTGCCTTTAAAAGCCATGGCAACTCTTTCTGTCTCATCTCAACTGCCACCTTTTCTCCTCTCCTCAGTGCCTTAGCCATTAATTCATCAGGCATCAATATAGTCGGCATTTTTTTAAATGGATTCGCTTCTTTTCCCATAGATCTCACCAAAAAAGTTAAATTATTGATATAGTTAGATTCGAATTACAATTTAAAAATAATCGAATCATATTTATTTAAAATTAAAAATTAAAAATTGAGTGAAAAAGTTATAATATTCAATTTTGCTATTGGTGGAGTTATTCTCTTCCTATCCTAAATATCTTTTTATATCCTCTTTATTGATCTATTTTATTTCTGTTTTATTTTTGTAAGAGGATATATACATCATCTCCTGTTTTAACCTTTCTCAAAAACTCGGCATTTTTAACGATCTTTCCAACAATGTTGGTTTTTTCAAAACTCTCTCCAGTAGGGCCAAATTTATCGCTCTCGCTTAATCTAACACCGATCATACCTTTGTATCTACTGACCATGTTTGTAACTCCTATCGAACAGGCCTCTACTTTATCTGTTGGAACGTTCTCTGGGAGAAGCCCTTTCGCATATTCCGGATTTCCTTTGAACATTATTATGTCATTGTGTTTGAAATATACGTGGAGTTTTCCTACCCTCTTGGTGGTTAAGCCAGTTGTTTTTCTGAAATACCACGCTGTAATTGGGGCTTTATCTTCATATAACTCAACAACCACTATTTTATCCTTATTTAATCCTCTAATTTTGACTTTTTTCTCTTTCAATACATCTAAGGTAAAGTCGGGCTGTTGATCGACAACAATTGCATTTTCTAAGTCCCCTTCTTTTTCAACTTCAATGTCATATCTCTTCAAAAGATCTTCCGCCTCTTCCATAGTTAAGCCAATAACACACAACCTCTCAGGGATGGTTTTTACTGATAGAATTCCTGATTCTGAGAAATCCACCAACTCCATCCCTTCTTTAACTCTACCAACGACTGTATGGGATAGGGATGAACTTCTACTCTCCCTATAAATATAAACTTTTCCTTCTCCAGCTCCATAGTTTCTTACAGTTATAAAGCCCCTATCCCTATCTATTAGGTTTCCTTCCTCGATTTTCAATGTCTGTAATCTACAATCTGCGATAAATGTGTTTGTATTTTCAGTTATCTCAAAGGTTCCGTCCTCCATTAAAGCTAAACAATGCTCAACTGCTGAGGGTGTTCCATCGAACTCTGCCGTAAAGTAAGTAAATATCTTCCATCCGTCTTCAAGTTTTAGGTTTAAATCAGTTGTTACGATGTAATCAACTGCTTCTTTCTCTTCTCTAATCGGCTCAATATCTATTATCTTATCTCCTACTTCTAATCTGCCAATTACCCACTTACCTCCTACGACAATCCCAATTTTTGGATCCTTTAATCCATAAACTCCTTCTGTTTTTCTTTTTATAAAAACAATATGCCCTTCATCCTTGTCTAAGCCAGATATACTCAAAACAACATCCCATTTTTTAAATTCTTTTTCTTCTGTTGAGATCTCTAAGTCGATCCTTGTAGATCCAAATGCAACATCTATTCCACTGATCCATCTCAATTTTTTAACAAAATTTTTATAATTTTCTGTGAAAAATTTCGCTGTCTCGTTATTCTCGGTTATTGCTATTGTTATATTTCCTTTTGTAGTTTTAATTAAAAACTTTTTTGGAACTTTTTCCGCTTCCTTTTTAACACCCTTTATCACGACTATATTCGTCCCATCTATGTAATATTCATCTTTTAAAACATCTTTTAATGTTTCTCCAGCTTTTTCTTTTCCGTTAACGATCACCTTTGCCATAAACATCACCAAGACATTTTTCCAACTCTTAGATTAAATTATTTCTTATTTTATTTTTAATTTTTTAGTGAGTAATAACTATTGTCTTTATATTAGACATCTCTTCCATTGCATATTTAACACCTTCCCTTCCAATCCCACTTTTTTTAACTCCTCCAAATGGCATATTATCCTGCCTAAACAGTGAGGAATCGTTTATCATAACCCCTCCAAATTCTAAATTTTCAGCAAATTTTAATGCTTTTTCTAAATTTTTTGTAAATATTGCTGAATGAAGCCCATACTGCGTATCATTAGCTATCTCTATCATCTCCTCTTCTTTTGCTCTAATTATTGGAACTATTGGAGCGAAGGTCTCTACTTTACAGATTATATTATCTGGTTCTACTTCAAGCACTGTGGGATAAAATAAGGTTTTATCTCTTTTTCCACCACATAGAAGTTTAGCTCCCTCTTCTACCGATCTTTTAACGAGATCTTCTGCCCATTTTGCATGATCTAAGGTAATTAACGGCCCCATATCTGTGTTTTCATTTAAAGGATCGCCTACATTTAGCGATTTTGCTTTTTCTACGAACATTTTTATAAATTTATCTGCTACACTTTCTTCCACAACTATCTTTCCAACTGAAATGCATATCTGCCCTGCATATACAAAACTGCCCCTAATTAAAGAGTTAACTGCTTTTTTTAGATCCGCATCTTTTAGCACAAGGTTTGGATTTACACCTCCCAACTCTAATGCAATCTTTTTGAAACCGGCTTTTTTTGTTATCTCCTCTCCAACCTTAGAACTTCCTGTGAAGGAGATCATGTTTACTTTATCATTTTTAACTATCTCATCTCCTACGATCTCTCCTAAACCCGTTAACAGAGAATAAGATCCAAGAGGAACGTTATATTTCCTAAATTCTTCCTCTATAATCTTAGCCAGTTCGATACATGCGAGTGGTGCTTTGGATGAAGGATGATGAACAACTACATTTCCCGTTGCAATTGCAGGAGCTATTTTGTGAGCGGATAAGTTTATTGGAAAGTTGAATGGGGTTATTGCCCCAACTATCCCAACGGGCTCTCTTTTTGTAAATATTAGATGATTATCTGAGGGAATAACTTCATCTCTAAGTTCTTTTGCATAAAAGGCACCCGATAAAAACGTTTCTACACTTCTTTTAACTTCGATTCTTGCCTGTTTTATTGGTTTTCCTGCATCTATGGCTAATATTTTTGACAATTTTTCGCTATTTTCTTTTATTTTGTTTGCTATACCAACCAAGACCTTGTATCTTTGAGAGATTGAAGTATTTTTCATATTGTCTTTACACTCTTCTGCAATATCAATCGCTGTTTTAACTTCCTCTCTATTCAAAGAAGGAATTTTCTCGATAATTTCTAATGTGTAAGGATTAATAACATCAATATCCTTCCTATCTATCCAGTGTCCATTTATTAGCATTACAATCCCCTTTTTGTTTATTTTACGTATTTTAATTTTTAAATGTAATTTAGTATGAGTTGTTATTATAACAATCTATATCTTCCTGGTTTTGGTTCGTCTATATCTCCATATTTGATCAACTTCTTTATTATATTTTCCACTTCATTCTCTTTGATTCCCTTATTTTTTGCCTCTTCGACAATATCTTCATGCTCTACAAGTTCGGACTTTTCAGACAACTCTTTAATAATCTCATAAACAGTTGTCAACTTATCCCTCTCTTTTTTAGAAACTCCTAAAATCTTATCAACATCAAAGGTTCCTGTCTCTGGATCGTAAGCGATCTCTTTCAAACATTCGGTTATTATGTTTATTGCTTCTTTTGCATCCTCTTCATCAACAACATCTTTTAATTTTGCTTTTGCATGTGCCTCAGCGATCCTTATTGATGCTTCCAACTGCCTTGCAGTTATTTGATGCCTCTTCCTCATCTCTACATAATACTTTACAAACAACTCCTTTGCTTTTTCACTGATGATTGGCTTTTTTTGCCTTGCATAATGTATATATTTAATTATAAACTCTTTATCTATCTTAACACCATCTATCTCCAAATAGTCAAGACCCATTTTTTTATTTATTTTTTCATCTAAATAAGCCCTATGTAAGTCAATAATATACTCTGCAATATCTTTATCCTTATCTCTATCTGATTCATCTCTAATTGGAAATATCAAATCAAATCTACTTAATAAAGGGGCTGGGATGTTTATTTGTTCTGCTACTGAAACCTCTGGATTAAATCTACCCCATCTCGGATTACAGGCAGCTAAAATAGCACATTCGGCTGGCAATTTTGCATTAATTCCTCCTTTACTAATGTGGATCGTTTGACTCTCCATTGCCTCCAAAACATAACTTTGTAGATCTTTATTAACAGTTAATTCATCAATACAGGCAGTTCCTTTATGTGCCTTAACTAACAAACCCGGCTTAATAACCCACGTATCTTCTCCGATCTCTGTTTTTTCCCGAACAACAGCGGCTGTTAATCCCACACCCGTGGCTGTTGTTACAGAGCCATATAAATTTCCCGGAATCTCAGCTATCTTTCTTAAAATTACTGTTTTTCCAATTCCAGGATCAGTTATGAGGAGTATGTGAATATCTGCCCTCTTTCCGGGCTTTTTAACTCCTTTAATTTGTTGTAAAAAGACAGCTTTTTTTATTGCAGAATGTCCCTTAATCTCTGGAATCAATCTATCTGCCAATATATCAACAACATCCTTCCTTTTAGCAATCTTTTCAATATTTTTTACATCCTCTCTTGTTATCTTCACCTTAACTTCTCCATCTAAAACCTCACAATGCAATGCCTTAACATATATTTCATAAATTGGAAGTTTCTTGCTCTTTTTAATTTTTACAGGAATTCCCGTTATTTTTACTCTACCAGCATAGATTCCGGGGCTATTTTCTAAAAATACTGTTATATACTTTGGGGGTTCTTCAGGGTTGTCCATTAGATCCAATGGTTGCTGAACCTTTATCTCCTGAAAATCGGTATAAGTAGATTTCTCCTCTATTAGATTTAATTCTGATTTACATTCGCAATATTCTTTTTCTTCTTCGATCTTTAAAAAATCAACTTCTTTAATCATTGATTTTCCACATTTTGGACAGAAATAGTAAGCTTTTTTAAGAATCGGTCTAATTTTTGAGGCCATGACTATTATTCCTTCAAATTCTACAATTTTTCCTAAGGTATTGCTTTTTATATCCTCAACAGTAAATAGCTTCCCATTTTTATTGGTTTTAAATATTTTCGGTAAGTTTTTAACTGAAATTATAAAATTTTTCGGATATTCATTTTTTAACGTAAAATATGCCGATTCATAGCACTCTTTTATAAAATCTATCCCTTTCTGAGGATTATGAATTAAATAATCGACAAATTCCATTAATCCATAATAGTAGAGATTATTTAAGTCAACAACTACAACTTCATTATCCATAACTATGTCTTCTTGATGAGCATTCCTTAAATATGCAATTAAATAATCCTTAAAGTCATCTAAGTTTACATCCTCTTGAAACTCCATATATCATTCCTCTCTTCCATTAGTATTGATTTTAAATGTAATTTGTTGATTCCTTTATAATAAGTTGTTGACGATAAAATCATATACTTTTAACACACCCATTGCGATTCCTTCAACTTCAATTCCTCCTCTTCCCTTTGCTCCATCCCCCACTAAAAACAACTTATCACATATAATATTATCTACATCAGTTCCATTTGAGGCGTGATTTACAGGAAGATCATCTCTATACGACTGAATATGTAATATTTTATAATCTATATCTTTAAATATGTTTTCTATATCCTCTAAACCGAGGTCGATCTCTTTCTTTATATTGTTTGTTATTTGTGTTTGATGGGTCATTACAAGATGCCATCCTTCGGGAGCTAACGATCTATCTACGTTTGTAGGTTGATTTAAACCATTTATTCGCTCGCATTCGGGTGTAAAAAGAACTCCTGTGTGGTTAATAATTCCTTTTTTAGTTGCTATACTTATTTTTATCCCTCTTGAGGGTTTTACTTTATCCTCAGGCAAGAATTTAATATTACACATTTCTTGTGTTTTTTTCGGAGAGAGATTACTTATAACAATATCAAACTCCTTATCATCAACATATGCTTTTTCTTCAATTTCTATGTTTTTTACATGATATTCTGTTATTATTTCTCCTCCATTTCTTTTTATTATGTTGGATAATGCATCAATTACTGATTTGCATCCTCCTATTGGAACCCCTGGTCCTCCAAATTTATGATAGTTATTTGCAATTTCGATTATTTCACTCATTGGTGTCTCATAAGCCGTTAAACTCAATGCCCATCCAGTAAAGGCATTTCCAATTTTGTAAGCCAAATCAATATCCTCTAAAAACTCTCCAAACGATATATTTTTATCAACTTTTCCTAATTTTAATTGTGTAGCTAATTTAAACGCTTTTGCTTTTTCTTTGATTCCTAAAAGAGAAAATAACTCTTTATATTGATACTCTTTTCCACCTATAAGAAAGGTTCCATCCGGCTGTGAATTTACAATTTTAACATCTGCTTCTGCTTTTTTTAATGCATATGCCAAGTATCCATCACTTCCGTGGGGAATCATATGTAGTGCTCCAGTGGTTAATTGAAATCCATCATAATCTAAATTTGTGAACCTACCACCTACAAACGGAAGTTTTTCAAAAACAGTTATCTTACAGTGTTTAGAAAGCAAAGCTCCGATTAATAATCCACCTAATCCAGATCCAACAATTCCAACCTTCATACCTCTCAACCTTGATTAGTTGTTATAATAAACAATTTGATATAAACAATTTAGAGTATATAAAAATATAACGAAAATAGAGATGGAGAATTAAATAGTTTTATTATGTCCCAATCATAACTTCCGTTTTTAGTTTTAGCACTAAAATTTTGCTGTTAATCTTTTAAAACCTTTTTATCGATTCTCAAAATTAACCATGGATGAGGCAAAGTAAGGATTGGCAACAGCATGATTGTGTAAATAACCAGCCAAAACTCTGCCATTAAAAATTCCATCCAAGTTATTGATAATTCCTCTCCCTCTCTCTATTCTATAAGCAAATCTATCCTCTTTTATATTAACAAGCTTTGAATAATGGAATTCATGCCCTTTAAACCTCATGTATTTTCTTCCAATTAAACAATCCTCTAAAAACTCTGCCTTAACATAACTAAGCCCTTGAACATGCTTAGTCATAATTGATGAGCAGTTTAGCAAGCCAACCATTGGCACATTGTCAATCGATTTTGTTAAATACATCAAGCCCCCACACTCCCCATAAATATAGCCGTCAAACTCTCTAATGCTTTCAATCATCTCCTTATTTTTGCTCAACTCCTCTTTAAAAAGTTCTGGATAACCTCCACCAATATATAAAACATCTGCATCCGGAACTTCACTATCTTTTAATGGGCTGAAAAATTCTATCTTAGCTTTATTTTCTTTTAATGCCTCAAAATTATCCCAATAATAAAAATTAAATGCCTCATCATAGGCAACAGCTATTTTTTTGTAGTTTTCATCAACCTCCCATAAAAATATATCGTCAATATCTTCAAAATCCTCATCAGCTATCTCTACAATTTTATCTAAATCTAAATACTTCTCAACTAACTCTCCCCATAACTCTATCTTGTTCTTTATCTCTTCCAAGTTTTCTGGTGTTGGGACTAAACCAAGATGCCTTCCTTCAACTCTAAACCTTTCATTCCTTGGGATAAAACCAACTATTTCAACATCTGGAAGATAATATCTCATCGCTTCTTTTAATTTCTTTATATGTTTTTCACTTCTAACAAAATTGAAGATAACTCCTCTAATTTTTACATTGTCAAAGCTCATAAAGCCCTTTATTATTGCTATTGCACTCCTTGTCAAGCTCTTTGCATTCACAAGCAGAATTATTGGGCTGTTTAATGCCTTGGCAACACTTGCAGTGCTTCCAATATCGTCTATTGCAGATATTCCCTCATAAAGCCCTCTAACTCCTTCAATAACACTTATATCTTTATCTTTTGAATGTTTTTGAAAGAGATATTTTATCTGCTCTTTATTCATAAAAAAAGAATCTAAATTCCTTGATTTATTTCCTGTTGCTATCGTGTGATACGTTGGATCTATATAATCAGGCCCAACTTTATAGCCCTGAACATTATATCTTTTTGATAACGCCTTCATAATTCCAGTAGAGATAACTGTCTTTCCAACCTCACTCGATGTTCCAGCAATTACAACTCTCTTCATAACGATCTCCTATATCATTGAAATATAAAGAAAGATTTTATATGATTTATTAAATTTTCTTATTTTCTTTTTGTTTATAAAAACTTAATTTCTGAATCGTGGTTATATAAAGATTTAGTTATAAATTAAATAAAAAAATCTATTAACTAAAAATAATAAACAAAAATAGATAAAGTTAAGGAAAAATTATTTTGAATAAAATTTTTAATCATTAATATTATTTACTCTTTTAAGATTTTAATTAATAATCGTAAGATAACAAATCCGCCCACTCCCATAAGAACTCCTACTAATACCCCTATTGGGAGATTTTGTGATGAGGAAAATTGCGTCCATTGAGTAATTAACTCGTTTATCATGCTTATTTTTTTGAATTCAATATTAAGAGTTTTTATTTCTCCAGGTGTTAATCTTACTACTTCAGAAACATCATTATATCCTTCTTTTTTTATTTTTATAGTATAAGTTCCGGATTTTAATTCTAATTTTATAGGAGTTATCCCCTTATATTCTCCGTTTATAAACACGTTAGCATCGTTCGGATCTGATTCTATATACAAAACAGCTAATTCTGAATTTTCATTGCTGTTTGCTGAACTTTTAGTTGGTGTATCTGGATTCGATTTAATAATTTTGGATTGTGTAGATCCATTGTTTTTATTATTATAATAATACTCATTTAAGTTATCTGAAGTTTTACAATATGCTAAGCAATATTTTATAGCGTTGTTTATGATGTCTTTTTCTATTGGACCATGATAATAATCAAATGTTGGAATTTTATTAAGTCCTAAAAATATCACACAACCTTTTCCGAGATCTTTCTCAATAATTTCACCCTTATGGACTGCTCTATCTGGTTTATTAATATATGAATATTCCTCTGCACCATGTTGTCCATCCCAACCATAGGTTACATAAAGATAGTAGAATCTAATTTGTTTAACATCTGGCTCATAAAAACTTACTTCATATACTTTATATGTCCCAGGGTTTTTTAATTTATGAATTAACATATCCTCTCGATCTGGTTTTTCAGGTGGATCCCATGTAGGTAGTGTTTTAAGTATTGGATGATAAGTTATAGGTTTTACAAAATATATTGCATCATGAACACAAGGATACCACATACGTGTTTTAACTGCTCCAATATTCATATATTCTGGCAAATAAACTCCTTTATAATCTACCAATAGGCAGGTTCCATGAGAGATGGCATTTTTTAAAGCATTAATTACAATATCATTGTCATATTCTGTCGGTTCTTTCCCAGTTACCATTATTAAAACTTTATAATTCTGAAAATCAGTATAGTCATCCGCATCCAGAATTTTAACGTTGTATCCCAAAGATTGTACCAGGTTTATTATATATTGCTCATCTCCATATATGTTATTTTTATTATTGACAAGAATTCCTACGGAAAAGCCAGTATTTTGGGAATTTGGAGTAAAGTTTAAATAAGGAGATATTTTTAAACCTTCAAATTTAGATGTTATAAAACTTGGATTTGGAACCTTCACTTGAAAATCTTTTAATGGATAACTATTTGGATTGTGAATTGTTATTTTGTATAGGTCGTTGTTAATTTTTGATATTGTGGTTGTTGGCTCTTTATCTGCATATTTTCTAATATACACATAATCTAATGTAATATCCGAAGTACTCCAAGAGGTAAACTATATTGGGAGAGAAATAGAGGGTAAAGTATGTACTATCTTGTATCTCACATTATTGTCATCTAATTCAACGAAGTTATCCCCTATTGTTAGTTGTGAATATTCTAATCTATTAACATCGTAACCTTTATTGTACCAATCTCCATCTATATGAAATCCCCACCATCGTGGTCCTCCATCATCATATCGATAATCTCTTTGAAAATTATTGTCTGCTTCTCCAAAGCCATATCGAACATACGAAGTGTGGGAGTCAATCTTTGAATATATTACAATATTCTTCCCAAAAAACTTTTTAGTTTCAATCATACCACTTTTATATCCTCCAACCCAGTTGGGGTTCAATTTAATTTTTCCATTATTAAGAACGTATTCTCCTATGGGAATCCATTTAGTGGTAATTTAATTTATTTTCATTAAAATCATCAAAAAATTCAAAAACCTCATCTCCGTTTGGAGTATACTCGTTATCTTTCATAACATAAACTACAGTATCCCATTTGCTGGAATATAGGGAACTTTAATCCATAAATTATAACCCTCTCCATAATCTTCAATCCAGTAAGGTAACGACTCTGCATGAATCGCTCCAAAAAATGAAAACGTAAGTAATAATAATATAATCAATTTTCTCATTGATCAACACCCCTTTTAGTTCTATTTGGATAAAACGGGACTATATTGATCTTAGTTTTATTTGTATTAAATATTTTCAAAATATACCTACATTCAAAGTTTAATATTATTTTTTAAATATTTGGGAAGTAGAGTCGATTACATACCCATAAAAAATACGAAATATTGTTTTAGTTGTTAAAAAAAGTAAGTGTGGGAGTTTTATGGTTTTTCAATCTTTACTGCTTTTCCATCTTTCCATTCTACGAATATTGGCTCTTTTGGAATGTCATCTAATTGTTTGAAGTATTCTACCGCTGCCTTAGTTCCCCACCTATCAGAACCTGCCAAGAGAACTACTGTAACATCCCTATAGATGTTTTCATCAACTTTAACCCTCAAAGTAATTGCCTCAATAACTCCCCTATTCTTACCTGGGTAGCCATTAGTTATTTTAACTGGGAATTTATCCATATACTTCTTAGTTAATGGATTAGCCACTGGACCTCCAACCAATATAGCATCATCAGTTATCTCTAACGGTTTGTTGATTAAATCATAAGTGTCTTTTAACTCCTTAGCTGATAAGTTCGCATCTACACTTGAACCAACCATCAACTTAGCTTTTTTAACAAACGCTTTAATAACTGGGGACTTAATATCGTTAGCAATATTCGATGATACATAACCACCTCCACCACTATAATAGGAGGTAGTTGTTGAAGAAGTTGTAGTTGAGGATGATGTAATGGCAGTTGCGAAGGTTATGCTTATTGTTGGATCTTTAACTAAGGTTATTTCTAATATTCCATCTTTGTAGATGTACCATCCTAATGATGTATTTACATCATTTCCAAATTCGTTTAATTTTTTGCCATCTACTGTGATAGATATGTTGTTAATGTCTCCAATAGGAACTATTAATGTAATAAATCCTTTGCTTGTAGTGTTGCTGACGTTCATTGTTATATTTGTTAGTATTAAGGTTTCATCTCCTTCTTTTATTTCTTTAACATCTTCTGATTTGTTAGATATTGCAAATCCTTCTGCTATTATTGGATATATATTATTTATTATCTTCTCAGCCAACTCTTCTGCAGTATCTGTATCTTTAACATCTTCTATTTTTATCTCACTTGCTACTGGAAGGACATGATCTACTACCGAAGTGTTAAGTTTATTTAAGACATTATTCAATGTAGTGTTGATTAACGGAAATGTAATGTTTATTGGTGTTTCGTTTAGTGGGATGATTGAGATATTAATATTTCCTACTGAAGCGAGAATTATATTTTGTATGTTTTTACTTACATTTACATCCAAATATGTATTACCCTTATCTAATAATACTTTATTTACATTAACATTTAATGGGCCATATGTTATATTAAATGGAACATATTTGTATGCAGTGAGTAGAGTACTGTTTTCAAAGTATATTTCCATTCCAACCATGTACTTATGATCATTATCTATTTTGAATATATTACTAATGTTAAGTGCATATGTAGAATTACCAATATTTAAGATACTACCTTCGCTTATTAATCCAGAATATATGGTTTCATTTGTTGTTGTATTGATAATAGTGACATTTATAAATCTGTCTCCTGTTGAATTTGTATATAGGTCATTGTGGAGAATTACTTCAAATCCACTATCTGGAAAGTCACAGATGAAATTATTTCCGATATTTGATGAAGAACATTCATCATTAAATGACATTTCAACATTTCCATTATGTTGGATACTTCCATGTACTATATAATCTCCATCTTCTTTCTTCAGAACATGCAGAAGGGAAACATTTTTATCCTCAGGAAGGCATACTACATCTCCTTCTTTATCTAAGGTATCCCATACTACTCTACCATTATCTTCAATGATCATATGGACATAATATGTCCCATTTATATCTTCATACACTGCAGGAATATCTACGGTTAGATTTGTATAGGATATATTAAGTGGTATCCTGTTGATCGAAATTACCGTTTTATTATCCTGTGAAACATTTAATTTAGCGAAATATTCTTCTTTGTTGGTATCTAATTCAAATAATACTTTTTTATTTAATATTGTATAATTGTCACCTATTAATGAAGTGCAATTTCCTTCTTTTATTATACCTGAATATAATACACTACCATTGGTATTGTTTATTATTTTTAACTCGACATATGCATGTGCATAGTTTAATGATCTCCAAACACTTAATACTTCAACCTTTAAATCGTTATATGTGAAATTAAATGGAACTCTGTCCCATTTTTCACCAACTACCTGGCCGTTATGTAGTATCATAATATCTGATATATTGCCTATTACCTCGCTAAAATTGACTTTACTCTCAAATTCCTCAGTTAATACACATTTAATATTAATTGCATAGTCCCCAACAATATAGGGATCTTCTTCTTTTAATATTCCATCATATATTATTTTTCCACTGGTTGTGTTTAATATCTCTATTTTTACATAACCATTGTTATCTGAAGGATCAATATATGCATCCTCAATACACACCTTGAGATCTTTATAGGTTAAATCAAATGGAGTTATATTGAACTGTTCATCTAATACACTGCCATTGAGTGATAATATTTGCAGATCTACTTTATAGATAGTGTTATCTTTTCTTAGAATGTGGATTGGTTTTAAACTATAATTATCTCCAACATTTATAATTTGCCCTTCTGTTAAAAAATATTTTCCATTTTTTATAGAAGTATTATACACTGCAATTATTTTTAAAGTGTTATTTGTTGTTGTATTGTTTGTTTGTGCTGCTCTATTTATGATATAGTTTTCAACTGGTTTAATTAGTGGATAGTTATCATAAGCATAAAATATTGTTGTTCCATATTCTGATATATTTATAATGTAAGGAGCGTCTCCAATTCCATCTCCATCTGAATCTGTTCCATTATAATCAGAGTAGTAGTTTCCTAAGTAGTTTGTGTAATTTTTTCCGTTGTATGTGTAGTTTATTGGTTTTGATGATTGTAATATCACATTAGTAGAAGTAAGTCCATTAATTGATCCCTTTCTATTATTTAAAAAATTATTTAGATAAATTATATAGTTATTATTGCCTAATTGGATACCATACTCTCCATTATTTGCAAAATAACAGTTTGTTATTGTAGTATTATTGCCACCCCATGCTTCAATACCATTATGAGAATTATTAAAAAATGCACTATTTTTTATTATATTATCGTGTGTAGCATCATCTGCCATTCTTAATCCGTGGTAGTTATTAAATGATGTAATATTATCCAATACTGAATTACTAACTGCTACAAGCTCTATACCGCTTCCATCTCTACAAACTACATTTTTAATTGTGCAGTTTGTGATATTTGCAAATATTATTTGTGAAGGTATTTCTTTACCACTTAAATCAATAGTAGCATCCTTTTTATTTGCTATGTAATATATTGGTCTATTTCCTGAACCTGTGTTATTTTCAATGGTTATTGTTGAGTAGATTATATATGAATTCTCAAATAAAATATCTCTCCAGTAATTATCTAACTTATTGTTTATTACTCTCAAATTGCTTCCTGATACTTCAATACCTACCCAACAATTTGTTATTGTTGCGTTTTGTATAGTAATATTATTCCCATATAATTCTACCCCAGGTTCACCGTATTCTTTAACAATTAAATTTTTAATTAAGATATTGTTTCCATTTATTGAAATACCCTTATAACCAGAGAATGTATCCCCATTTCCATCCAAAATATTCCCATTACCATTCAATACAACATTACTCGCATTTATTGTAATCGCGGTTGTATTTAAATCGCTACAGGAAGTATTTAAAATATAATAACCACTCTCATTTATTGTGTATGGAAGAGAGTTAATATACGTTACATTTTCCCCATAAACGCTTCCTATTATGCCCAAAATTAGCATTGTTAAAAATATTAGTAGATACTTCCTCACTTTCATCACCTTTTACTTTAATATTCTAAACTACTTTTATTTGTTTATTGGAGATATACAATATTATTTATCTAAGTTAACCTATTTTTATATTTTTCTGTTTTCTAAAATACAAATCCGAAAATGAACGATAATTATAAGATTTGAAAATGCTTATATTATAAATTAATCTCGTTGTCTTATAATCTACATGGTTGACTTTAAAAGTAATTTTAATGAATAAAAATCCACGTATTTTCAGTTAGAATTGTATATTATCATTTATATATGTGCCTGTTATGAAAAAAATTTATAGAAAATTATAGAAAAAAGAGAAAAGTTTAATTAAAAAATATTAAAAAGATTTATGCTTCAAAAGATATTATATAATTAAAGTGTATTCCATTAGAACAATAAAAATATTTAATTTGGTGAAAAATTATGAGAAAATTTTGTATTTATGGGAAAGGAGGTATTGGAAAATCTACAACTGTGAGTAATATAGCAGCAGCGTTGGCAGAAGATAAAAAGAAGGTCTTGGTTATTGGTTGTGATCCGAAGGCAGATACGACAAGAAATTTAGTTGGGAAAAAAATTCCAACAGTTTTAGATGTTTTTAGAAAAAAAGGAGCAGAAAATATAACATTAGAGGATATTATCTTTCAGGGCTTTGGAGGTGTTTATTGCGTAGAAAGCGGAGGGCCTGAGCCAGGAGTTGGCTGTGCTGGAAGAGGAGTTATAACCGCAGTAGAGATATTAAACAAATTAAATGCATTTGAAAGATTAAATCCCGATGTTGTGATTTATGATATTTTGGGAGATGTAGTGTGTGGAGGATTTGCAATGCCCTTACAGAAACACTTAGCCGATGATGTTTATATTGTAACAACATGCGACCCAATGGCAATATACGCGGCAAATAACATATGCAAGGGGATAAGAAGATATGCGAATAGAGGAAAGATCGCGTTAGGAGGGCTTATATACAACGAAAGAAGTGTTATAAACGCTCCTGAGATTGTTGAGAATTTCGCCGAAAAGATTGGAACCAAAGTTGTTGGAAAAATCCCAATGAGCGATCTTATTACAAGAGCAGAGATCTATAAAAAGACCGTTATTGAATACGCCCCAGATAGCGAAGTTGCAGAGAATTTTAGAAAACTTGCAAAGGCAATTTATAAAAATAAAAACAAAGTTGTCCCAAATCCACTAACAGAAGAGGAATTAGATAAGATTTCTGAAAATATAGATGAGTTAATAAAGCAGAATTATAATAGATAATTTCCATTAACAAAAATAAAAAAACTCCTTATCTCTAAAATTTTTAATATAAATTAATTTTTATTAGATTATAACTCTCAATTTCAAAAATATGATATTGATCAATTATAAGCATTTGATATACCAATGTCAGTTAATTTGCTCTTTTAGAACTAACTAATGTCCAAATCTGTTTTAGTATGATTTAATCAGTTTTAGCTTATTTTTTTAATTATGACTATTTCTCTATTTATATCGCAAAATGTGCTGATTTTAACTATGTTGAGAATTTTGATAGGTATTGTTATGAAGAAGTTCCATTTCCATCACGAAACGTGCTTATTTTAACCAAAATTTTTAATGAATGTCAAAGAAGGTTTTACTATGTTTCCATCACGAAACGTGCTTATTTTAACACTTCACCACACAACAAAAATTGATATTTTAGTATCGTTTCCATCACGAAACGTGCTTATTTTAACTAACTGTAAAAAATTTCTCTTTGCACCCAATCGAATTAACAGGTTTCCATCACGAAACGTGCTTATTTTAACAAAACAACACAAAAATTTTTTATTTAGTTCTTCCAAGTTTCCATCACGAAACGTGCTTATTTTAACGGAGACACAGCACCGAAACCATATCAGGCAATCAATAACGTTTCCATCACGAAACGTGCTTATTTTAACGAAAATATTAAGTATCTTGTTGATAAACATAAAAAGTTTCCATCACGAAACGTGCTTATTTTAACTTAACTTTAATTTTTACCTTATCTACATCAATTACATCATCGTTTCCATCACGAAACGTGCTTATTTTAACCAAATTTTACAAATAAGTTATAACCGCTTATACCATAGTTTCCATCACGAAACGTGCTTATTTTAACCACTCAATCCTCATCTAATCAACCAAAAACTCAAAAAAGGTTTCCATCACGAAACGTGCTTATTTTAACATATAGAATATGTAAAACTGCAATAGGAGGGATATTAGTTTCCATCACGAAACGTGCTTATTTTAACAAAGCAAATCCTTAGATGCAGCAGCATCTGAATAAGTTGTTTCCATCACGAAACGTGCTTATTTTAACAAGGTTAGAAAATTAGAAAATGCTATTTTAGATTATAGTTTCCATCACGAAACGTGCTTATTTTAACTCTCTATCCCCTCCGTATAGTGGTTGAAAATTTTACATTATTAGTTTCCATCACGAAACGTGCTTATTTTAACATTTTTACATACCATTTATCTCCTTTTTTGAATTTGTTTCCATCACGAAACGTGCTTATTTTAACTTCTCTTTTTTATCCAAATAATCTTTTAGCATTGTTTCCATCACGAAACGTGCTTATTTTAACCTTATGTCTCAAATTGAATAATAAACTTGCAAGAAAGTTTCCATCACGAAACGTGCTTATTTTAACCTTATTGATTTTCTTTCCTCGAAAGCGTAATTACCTGTTTCCATCACGAAACGTGCTTATTTTAACAGGACAATTTTTCTTAATTTTATTATAGTATTTTTACTGATATTTATAGTTTTCTATACCATAATTTTTCTACCCCTAAATAACCCCTTTT
>JAADDS010000048.1 GCA_013153845.1 Methanococci archaeon
GTATAGAAAAGCATATATATGAAGAGAATAAATATTGATTATGTTTAAAAAATGCCACTTGTTAAAATCAGACCTCTTGGAGGATGGAAATAAATAAACTCATATTATCCCTCTTTATCATCTTACTATCAGGTTAAAATCAGACCTCTTGGAGGATGGAAATATAACCCACATTCCCATCCTATCACCTTTATAGGTTAAAATCAGACCTCTTGGAGGATGGAAATTTGAGTTGTTGGATTATTTAAATGATACAGATATGGGTTAAAATCAGACCTCTTGGAGGATGGAAATTATGCTTAAAGCAATAACTGTCTTTCCACTTCCAGTGTTAAAATCAGACCTCTTGGAGGATGGAAATTCTAATCAAAATCAACAGAAAGAGAAAGAGATATATGGTTAAAATCAGACCTCTTGGAGGATGGAAATTTTTTCAAAATCAATTACATATTTGTAATTGTAATCAGTTAAAATCAGACCTCTTGGAGGATGGAAATCTTTTTGTGATATTTTAGGATATATTTTAAAATACATTGGTTAAAATCAGACCTCTTGGAGGATGGAAATTGAAAACCAGCCTTTGAACTTTAATTTTTGCCTCATGTTAAAATCAGACCTCTTGGAGGATGGAAATAAGGACGAATGGAATGGAGATTTGGTCTTAAGGCATAAAGTTAAAATCAGACCTCTTGGAGGATGGAAATACAGAATGAGATTTAATCCATTTTTGGTTAAAAATGCAATGGTTAAAATCAGACCTCTTGGAGGATGGAAAATTAATTTATTTGCTTTCACAAATTTTAAAAAGTTTATAACTTCTGTTAAAATCAGACCTCTTGGAGGATGGAAACTTTTAAAATTTCTAATTTTTTATCATTTTTATTTTATTAAAATATTAAAATCAACCGTCTCGTAATGAAAATATCTATTATAAAATTGTTCTAAAAATTCTTAATAAAATTTTAGCAAACAACTTTTTTTCATTAATTAAAATTAGATCTTGGACGTTAACTACTTTTGGAAGAGGAAACTTAATGCTCTTTTAAATTTATAATAAGTTTTTCTCTTATGATTAGACATTTACTAAAAAAAGTTGTTTTAGAGAGAATAAAATTATTTTTATCAACAAGTATATTAAAAAAGAGAGTAATTATTTTTAGAGTATAATAATATAATAAAAACAAACTCAAAAAATAAAAAAGTTAATCATGTATTCCTTTTTCGGTTATTCTGAACATTGCCTCGGCATCTGGCAAGTGTGGAGAGTCATAAAGTTTAGCAACTCTTTTATCTCCTTTTGCTTTTCTTAAAAATATTCTAAATGTTGCTGCATGCCCAACAATATGCCCACCTATTGCCTGCTCTGATGGTCCAAATAACGCATCAGGCCTTGCTGCAACTTGATTTGTTACTATAACAACACAGTTGTATAGATCAGCTAACTTATTAAGCATTGCCATATGTCTACCAAGTTTTTGCTGTCTTTCTGCTAATTTTCCTCTTCCGACATATTCAGTTCTAAATGTCGATGTTAGGGAGTCGATAATAACTAATTTTACATTATGCCCTTCTCTTATCAGATTTTCAACATTCTCAGCATAAAGCATCTGCATATCTGAGTTATAAGCTCTTGCAACAAATATATTTTTTAAGACATCTTGTCCATCCAATCCCAATGCTTCTGCCATTTGAATTATTCTCTCTGGTCTAAAAGTTCCTTCTGTATCGATATAAACTGCTTTTGGTTCATTTAAGACCTCTTCTTTTATTGAATCATCTGCAATTATCCTATCTGGACATTGTAAATTAACACATGCTTGGTGAGCTATTTGTGTCTTTCCAGAACCAAACATTCCTGCAAATTCTGTAATTGATTGGCTCTCTAAGCCCCCTCCTAAGATTTCATCCAAGTTTTTGCTTCCTGTGGAAAGTTTCCATATGTTTTTTCTCTGAGTTAAAATTTCGTTTCCACTTTTAAATCCTAAATTGCATAGTTTTCTCGCAGCTTCTATAATTTTTGCAGCGGCTTTTTCACTTATCCCTTCAATGTCTGTAAGTTCTCCAATTGAAGCAGTGGCAATTTTCATAAAATCAGTATAACCTGCTTCTTTTAGTTTTTCAGCAGTTGTAGGTCCTACTCCTGGAAGTTGGGTTAGGTCATCCATATTACCACCATAAAGTTATTGATTATAATTAAGTAATTAGTAATTATTAATATGTGAATGAATTGTGGGGTAATAGATGATATTACAATAAGCAATATATGAAGGTTGTTATTATACATCCATCTATATATTTACATTATAGATAATAGTAGCAAAGTAAAAATAAGATAAAAATCACACGATCAATTTGGATAAAGATATTAATAACAAAACCATGGAGGAGGGTAGGGATGTTGTCAAGATACCTTGTTAGGGATGTAATGAAGAAGGGAGTTGTAGAAGTTAATTTAGATGCTAAATTAAGTGAGATTATTAAAACTATGGCAAAATATGATATTTCATCTGTTGTGGTTTCTGATGGGGAAACATTTTGGGGCATAATAACAGATACTGACGTGATGAAACATTATCATAACTTGGAAAAAACGGCTGAGGAGATAATGACTACCAACCCGATAACTGTTAGCCCAGAGGCACCATTAGAAAAAGCTGTTGAAATTATGGCTGAAAGAGGAATACATCATTTATATGTAAGATCTCCATGTGAAGAAAAAATAGTTGGAGTTTTAAGTTCTAAGGATGTGATAAAGCTATTTTCAGATATAATTGAGAAAGTGGAGTAATCATTAGATTTATGCATGTAAATGTTCACATTAGAGGTTCATATTATGAATTATTAATTATTAATATTATTAACATAACCTCCTTATTTTTTTATGAATTTACTAAAAATTTGGGTGATATTAATGATATATGATACGATTATTATAGGAGCAGGGCCGGGAGGATTAACTGCGGGAATATATGCAATGAGAGGAAAAATTAATGCATTATGTATTGAAAAAGAAAATGCAGGAGGAAGAATTGCTGAAGCAGGTATAGTAGAAAATTATCCTGGATTTGAAGAGATAAGGGGCTATGAACTTGCAGAGAGGTTTAAAAATCATGCTGAAAAGTTTAAACTTCCGATAGTATATGATGAAGTTGTAAGGGTAGAAACAGATAAAAGACCATTCAAAATTATAACAAAAAATTCAACATATTTAACAAAAACAATCGTCATTGCTACCGGAACAAAGCCCAAAAAACTCAATCTCAATGAGGATGAGTTTGTAGGTAGGGGGGTTAGTTATTGCACAATGTGTGATGCGTTCTTTTATTTAAATAAGGATGTTATTGTTATTGGAAGAGACACTCCAGCGGTGATGAGTGCAATAAATTTAAAAGATATTGCCAAAAAGATCATATTAATAACTGACAAACAGGAACTAAAAGTTGCAGAGCCGATAATGCTTGATAAACTAAAAGAAGCAGATAACATTGAAATAATTTATAACGCAAAACCGTTAGAAATCGTTGGAAAAGATCGGGCAGAAGGAATAAAAATAGCAATTAACGGAGAAGAGAAAGTTATAAAAGCAGATGGTATATTTATCAGCTTGGGACATGTTCCAAACACTGAATTTTTGGAGAATAGTGGAATAGAACTGGATAAAAGAGGGTTTATTAAAACTGATAAAAATTGTAAGACAAACATTGACGGAATATATGCAGTTGGAGATGTTAGAGGAGGTGTGATGCAAGTAGCAAAAGCTGTGGGAGATGGATGTGTGGCTATGGCCAATATAATAAAGGAAATACAAAAAGGTATTTAAAAAGGTATTTAAATTTTAATTTTTAAAACTCTTTAATTGAAGCAGTTTCTCTTGTTTTTTTAATTTCTTCAAACACTGATTTTTTAACTTTTGGTT
Source organism: Methanococci archaeon (assembly GCA_013153845.1). Taxonomy (GTDB): domain Archaea; phylum AGJL01; class Methanococci; order Methanococcales; family Methanocaldococcaceae; genus Methanocaldococcus. The sequence goes on from JAADDS010000048.1 coordinate 3,917, forward strand.
CAACTCTGATCGGCTGAACTATGTTTGTTAACTTTCCACCAGGAGGAACCATTGGCAATGCCTCAGCAGGATCTATAATTATGTCTAAAAGATACGGCTCTCCGCTTAATATTGCATCTTTTAATTTCTCTTTAATCTCATCTGGATTTATGATTCTATCTGCTCTAACACCATAACTCTCTGCCAATTTAACAAAATCAGGACTCTCTCCTAAATGCACTTCACTCTGCCTCTGCCCATAGTATAGGTTTTGCCATTGATAAACCATTCCCAAAGTTCTGTTATCAAAGATGCAGATAACAACAGGAATATCATATTCGCTAATTGTTGCCAACTCTTGGGAGTTCATTAAAAAGCCCCCATCTCCTGTAATTGAGATGACATTAGCATATGGTTTAGCAACCTTAGCCCCAATTGCTGCAGGAAAACCAAAACCCATGGTTCCCAAACCACCAGAAGCTAAGAAACTTCTTGGCATCTTTGTTTTAAAGAAATGTGCCATCCACATCTGATTTTGTCCAACATCTGTGGTTATAATAGTGTTTTTTAATCTCGGATCGATCTCATTTAAAACCTCCATTAGATCTTTAACAAATCTCTGCGGTTTTATCGGCTTTTCATCGAAATCCATTGTTGGGATTGAAATCTTTTTTAATTGATAAATTCTCTCTAACCATGGTTCTTTACTTTTTATCTCTCTTGAAATTAAGGCAGATAATAAATCCCTTAAAACATTTTTTGCATCCCCAACAATTGGAACATCTGCTCTAACGTTTTTACCAATCTCTGCAGGGTCTATGTCTATATGAATTATTTTTGCTTCTGGAGCGAAGTGCCTTATATCCCCCGTAACTCTATCTGAAAATCTACAACCGATTGCTATTAAAACATCACATTCAGTAATGGCATAGTTTGCCACTTTTGTTCCATGCATTCCTACCATTCCAAGAGAGAGGGGATGATCTTCTGGAAAACTTCCTTTACCCATAAGGGTGGTGCACACAGGCACTTTTACAAATTCAGCCAATCTTAACAGCTCCTCTGAAGCTCCGCTAATTATCACTCCCCCTCCTGCCAGGATAACTGGCCTCTCTGCCTCTGCGATTAATTTTGAAGCTTTTTTTATTTGCAATGGATGTCCTACTGTTTTAGGTTTATAGCCAGGAAGATCTACTTTTGCAGGGATTGGATATTTTTCAATATCGATCTCTCCTTCCTGAACATCTTTCGGAATATCTATGTGAACAGGGCCGGGTCTACCGGTTGTTGCAATTTCGAATGCAGATCTAAATGTTTCTGGAATTTCTTCAGGTCTTTTTATTTGAAAGTTGTGTTTTGTTATTGGCATAAATAAACCGAGAGCATCGATTTCTTGAAATGCATCATTTCCAATTAATTTGGTGGGAACTTGCCCTGTCAAGGCAATAACTGGGGAAGAGTCAGCATAAGCGGTTGCTATTCCAGTAACTAAGTTTGTAGCTCCTGGGCCAGATGTAGAGACGCAAACTCCTGCTTCTCCGCTCGCTCTTGCAAATCCATCTGCTGCATGTGCTGCTGCCTGCTCATGTCTTGTTAGTATGTGAATGAGATCGCTGTCGTATAATGCATCATAAAAGGGAAGCATTGCTCCTCCGGGATAACCGAATATGATCTTAACTCCTTCTGCTTCTAATGCCCTTATAATTGCTTCAGCTCCTTTCATCTAATCACCAAAAAATGTTAAAGGTAAGGTAATGATAAAATCAAAATCATATATAAATTTTTATGAGATGGCTCTTTTATTTAAGATCTTAATAAAAACCCCTTGATAATTTTAATTAATTTTTGTTAATTTTTATTATATTCCTTTAAATGATTGATAATATTTTAGATTTAAATGTTTCATCCCTATTAAAAATTTTAAAAAGAATCTAAAAATAAAAAATTATGTTAAGTTAAGAATGATTGTATAAAGTTATTATAAAATTAAAATATTAAAACTAATAAAATAGAGGTGTTCAGGATTTAATTAACAATCAGTATTTTATCTTTATTCAGATGGTTGGACATCTAATACTTTTATCTTAAATTTCAACTCTTTTCCTGCTAATTCGTGGTTAAAGTCCAACGTGACAGTATCATCAGTAACTTTTATTATCTTTGCAGGAATTCCGCTTGCAAGGATTTGCATTCCCTCTTGTGGCTCAAAATCAGCGTCAGCAAACATTTCTTTAGGAATTTCCTGGATTAATCTTTCATCTCTAAACCCATATCCTTTCTCTGGAGGAATTACAACTTCTTTTTCCTCCCCAACTTCCATTCCTAAAACTGCCTCTTCAAATCCTTCTATTAAGTCCCCATTTCCTACAACAAAAGTTAGGGGCTCGTATTCTCTCTCTGGGTAGTATATATCGTTTTCTTTTGCAACATCTTCTATTGATGTATCGATAACTTTACCATCAACCTCTAATATGTAGTCAACTTTCACATAGTCGCCTTTTTTAATCAAGTTAATCAACTCCTATCCTTTCCACATACTTTCGTAAATACCCTATAAATAGTTTTTGATGATCGGTAATAATATATTACTTCCATAAAATTCCATAAATCAATAAAGGTAAATAACAAAACTATAACCATTAAATTATTACACGTCTAATTTTCTTTTTGTGATAAGTTTTCAACTGCAATTCCTTCAAAAACGCATCTACTCTTCCCCTGACAGACACACTCTAACTCATTTACAATAAATTTCTTTTTAAAGACCTCCTGTAAACATCCTGCCAACACTCCCCCTATAAAATCATGAATTGGTTCATTTTTTGAGATCCAACAGTAGGGAGGATTTTTTAAATATATTCTAATCCTTTTTGAATCGATGTTCTCAATCTCTAACTCTCCGAAATTCATTAACTCAAATAATCTTTTTATTTCTTCAATACTTTTCGGATTTAGCATTTTTCCAAATTCTTCTCCTATCTCATATAGGGATGTTTCTGATCCAAGTTCCTTGACTTTATCAAATATTACCAATGCAAACAATCCAAAATAAGGCATTGGAATTTTTTTGCTCTCTTTTATTATTTTTTCATCTTTTATGGTATTTAATATATCAGAAAATATTTTTTCCATAGATCTCACCAACGGTTTAATTATAAGTTATGGCACTACCATTAACATCTATGAAAAGCAAAATATATAAAACTTTGTAATAAAAAATACCAAAAAATAGAGATTTATTATTAAAAGTTATATTTTGACAAGATAGTGAGGTAATAACCAGAAAAATCTGTTAGTTTATTTATTCGCAACTTTGAATTAGTCGTATTTTTTGCTAAATAAAAAACCTAAAAAATAGAAAAAAAGAAAAAATAAATAAAAATTATTAAAAAATTTATTTAACATTCATCTTCTTTAATCCCAGTTTGATGATATTATGTTTTAGGTTTTTGTTTATTCCCATTCTTTCAAAAACGCGATCTTCAAATTCCATATAAACAGCAGTAGCAACCAAGGACATCCTCTCAACTAAATCATCAAACTCCTCCATAACTTTCAAATATTCCTCAGTTGGTAGTTCTTCTTTTAATTTCTCTTCTGCTGTTTCTCTAACCTCCTCCAACCCACAAAGTATATATAATGGCTCAAAATCCAATTCAACAAATTTCATTGCATCCTTTGCTATTATTTTAAAAAAGTTATTCAACTTTTCTTCATCACTTAAACAGTTAAACAACTCGTTGATCCAATTTTTCATGCGATTTTCTATCTCTACACATACTTTTGTATCACACGTATCGTGATTATTTCCATTTCTACACAGCAGGGGGTTGTTTCTAAACCTGTCAACAAAAATATCAATCGCAGTTAGAAGGTCATTTTTTAATATATCCTCATGCTTTTTAATTTCATCATATTTTGTTGCTTTTTTAATAAAATATTTTATATTCCCTATTGCTTCGTTATATATGCTATCAAAGTCAAATAACTCCATACTTTTCGCCTCAAAGATTTTAATATGGTTTTTAATAACTTAAGGGGATATTGGTATTGTCTATTTACCATTAATTTTTATTTATCTTATTATTAAAATTTAAAATTTTTTATTACTTTAAATTGGATATTTTAATTTATTATTTATTTTTATTACTGTTTTATGTGCTACCAAATTAATTATTAATTTAAATATTCCAAGTTATATTTATATTGATGGATCTGAGGCACTTAACTCCAATAGTAAAAGTAGATTACATTACATTAAACATTAACATGATATTAATTCATTAATTTGAATGTTAATAAATAATAAATAATTACGCACTAAAAATAAAAAATATTTAAAATTTATGGATTTTAAAATGTTTACAGTTCTTTTCCTTCAATTTCAATAACTTTTACATAGATTGGATGCTCTTTTAACTGTTCATAGACCTTCTCAGCCGCTCTTCTTGACCTTGCAAGCATAACAAAAGCAACATCTCCTTTGTATCTTGCCTCTGTGAATGATAATATATCCCCTCTTGCTATTCCCTCTCCGATTATTCTTCTAATTAAATCCTCATACTTTGTAGCATGCTTTTCTGGAATGTTTAGTAGTATACCATATATCATTATTCCCACCCATTCCTATTTTTTTGTATTTCTATTCGGTTAAATTTACTTATTCAGTAGTTTTTAAAATTCCCAATGTTTGATCTATTTTTTTAGCAATATCTAATTCAAATAATGCGATAGTTGGTAATAACCAGCTAAACCAGTATCTTGGTTCTCCATCTTTGGTTTCTCCGTAATATGCAAACGCCAACCTTCCAAAGCCCGTTTCTTTTTCAACTTTTCTTGCACTTCTTATAAATCTTCTTGCAACATTTGGGAGTTCTTCATAGGAGAGTGGTTTTCCTCCGACACCGTTCTGCATGGAGAGTTCTAAACTAATTCCAACGTTTTTTATTGCTTTTATTATATTTGCTAATTTATTCTTTTTAAGAAAAGCCAACAGTAAGGTGGCTGCTGGAACTCTTAAAACTTCTGTGTTTTTTCCATCTTCATCTCTCAATTGGCAGACGATATATGCTTTACCCATTTCCATCTCTATATGGGCATAGAGTTCTGTGTTCTTTGGCAGTTCTTGCAGAACTTCTATAACTTCATAGTCATTTCCATCTTTTGAAAACTTATCTCCTGCCTTCTTTTCGTCTACTTCAACAGTGAAGTATGTCTCTTCCCCATTTACTTTACCAAATATCAGGTCAAATCCCCATCTTTTCAAGGACTTTAATTTAAATTCTCTTTCCTTTTCTGGATTTCCTAAGGTTTCAAATACCAGGGTATTGATCATCTCTACTTCTTTTGCATCTACAACCACGTTATCACCTTTTATTGTCCTAATCTCTTAATAATTTTTAGTAATTTTTCTTTTTCACATTTTTGTGTGTTTGAAGTTCTATAAAAACTTTTCTATAATCGATATATTTATTATAGTTTATTCATAAATTTAAGAGGAAAAGATAAAGAAGGGATAAAAATAATAAAAATAGATAATGATAACTAATAATCACAAATTTAATTAGAGTATATAACATTTTAACGGTGATCTTTATGAAATTTAAAAAAGTGCCAGTTAAAAAAATAGTAAATAAGATTATTGATGAATGCGATGTCATCCTATTAGTTTTAGATGCGAGAGACCCAGAAATAACGAGAAACCTTGAATTAGAGAAAAAGATAAAATCTCAGGGAAAAAAAATAATCTATGTATTAAACAAGGCAGATTTGGTTCCAAAAGAAGTTTTGAATAAATGGAAAAATGTCTTTGGAGAAAATACTGTGTTTATATCTGCTAAGAGAAGATTAGGAACAAAAATTTTAAGAGATAAAATAAAAAATGCATTAAGGGAAATGGGGAAAAAAGAAGGAAAGATCGGAATTGTTGGCTATCCTAATGTTGGTAAATCATCAATAATCAATGCATTAACAGGAAAAAGAAAAGCAATAACTGGAAATATCGCTGGATTAACAAAAGGAGAACAGTGGATCAATCTAACTAAGAATATAAAGTTAATGGACACTCCTGGAGTTATAGAGATGAAAGATGAGGACGATTTAGTTATAAGTGGGGCATTAAGGTTAGAGAAAGTGGAAAATCCAATACCGCCTGCCTTAAAGATTTTAGATAGGATACATAAATTTGATAATTCAATTTTAGAGGAATATTTTGGAATCTCATGTAAAAATATTGATGAAAACTTTTTAAAGGACATAGGTATCTCGAGAAATTATTTAAAAAAAGGAGGAGAAGTGGATCTCATTAGAACTGCAAAAACAATCATAAAAGAGTATCAAGAAGGAAAACTCAACTACTACAAGGTTGATCTAAAAAAATATGGGCAAAAAAGAAGTAAAGACATATCAATAATAACAAAACATTTAAAAAATTTTCCATTTATCGAAGATGCGAAAATGATCATTACTCATTTAAAGGATATAGAAGAGCTTAGAAGAAAAATAAAAAAGCCGATATTGGGAATGGAAGAGATGGATGATAATATTTTAATAATATCCTTCGGAGAAAAAACAAAAGATGCATGTAGAAAAAAGGTAGAGGCAATATGCAAAGAAGAAAATATAGATGTGTTTTCAAAATTTGGGGATAAAATAGGAGCAAATAACATATATATAGCTGTCGGAAAAAGGATTAAAAATTAGATCGTATTTTATAGGGCTAATTCAGCAATATTTAATTTAACGTTAGATATTTCAAATTTCATAAAAGTTTAAAAATATTAAAAATATAGGAAAAATTTTATAAAAAAACGATAAATTATAAAAATTGATGATAAAAACATTATAGCGGTGATAAAATGATAGTAGTGTCTGGAAGTCAATCACAGAACTTGGCATTTAAAGTATCAAAATTATTAAACACAAAGTTGGCAAGAGTGGAGTTTAAAAGATTTCCAGATAATGAGATATATGTTAGAATAGTTGATGAAATTAAAGAGCATCAAGAAGCAGTTATAATAAACACTCAAAAAAATCAGAATGATGCAATAGTTGAAACAATATTATTATGTGATGCCCTAAGAGACGAAGGTGTAGAAAAAATAAAATTGGTTATTCCCTACTTGGCATATGCAAGACAGGACAAAAAATTCAATCCAGGAGAGGCAATAAGCATAAGAGCCCTTGCCAAGATTTATTCAAACATAGTAGATGAGTTGATTACAATAAACCCCCACGAGACACACATTGAGAAATTCTTCACTATTCCATTTAAATACGGAGACGCAGTTCCAAAGTTAGCAGAATACGTTAAAGATAAATTAGAAGATCCAATAGTTTTAGCCCCAGATAAAGGAGCTTTAGAGTTTGCAAAAACTGCATCTGAGATTTTAAATGCTGAATATGACTACTTAGAAAAAACCCGACTATCTCCAACAGAAATACAGATCGCTCCGAAAAACTTAGATGTTAAAGAGAGAGATGTAGTTATTGTCGATGATATAATCTCAACTGGAGGAACTATGGCAACAGCAATAAAACTCCTGAAAGAGCAAGGAGCCAAAAAAATAATTGCATCATGCGTCCATCCCCTCTTAATAGGAGATGCACTGAATAAACTCTACTGCTCAGGGGTAGAAGAGGTCGTTGGAACTGACACATACTTATCAGAAGTTAGTAAGGTAAGTGTGGCTGAGATTATAGCCAACTTAATACATTAAAAAATTTATCAAAAGATTTTATCAAATTTATCAAATTTTTTACTTATATGGTGATCGATAATGAAAACTAACTTTGATTTAGAAGGGAAGATCATATTTAGCAGAGAGTTAAATGAAGAAGCAATAAAAGCAGTTAAAGAGGTCTTAAAAAACTCAGATAAAATATTTTTAAAGGGAGTTCCAAAAGGCAAAGAAGATGAAGCATCAAAAATAAAAAGCTATGAGTTTGAAGGAAATACATTAAAACTAAGAATTGTTTCTGGGACATATACGAGGGCTCATGAAGGTTTAAATAGATTGAGAAAGCCGTTAGCTGAAAAATTGGGAAGAAATTTTAGGATAGGGGTTAGAGGAGTTGAAATAGACAACTACATCATAACAATCGAAACAGATGGAGATAAAGCTAAAAAATTGGAGGGTATTAAAGTTCCAGAGTGTGAGGCAAAGATTGAAGGAAATAAAATTATTCTAACGTTTAGAAACATTGGGGAGAGTGAATTGAAGAGAAATATTATTGATAGAGCAATAAAATTTGTAAAAACAGAGTTGGAGAAAGAAGAAGAGGATTTAACATTCAAAGTTTGTAAAATTCCGCCTGGAACGATAGTTAGCGAATATAAGGCAAGGAGAAAGATAACGTTTAATAAAGATCCAACAGATGTGGCTGAAAAACTCGGCTGGGTTAAAAAATTCCCGGGAAGGGGACAGTGGTTCTATACTCCACCAATTACCGCTTTATTTAGAGCTTTAGAGGAGTTGATAGTTGAAGAGGTTGTTAAAAAAATTGGATTTCAAGAGTGTTTATTCCCAAAACTCATTCCATTGGAAGTTATGTATAAGATGAGATATTTAGAGGGCTTGCCAGAAGGAATGTATTATGTATCTCCTCCAAAGAGGGAGCCAGAGCTTTTTAAAGAGTTTGTAAATGAAATGATGATTAAAAAAGAGATTCCAATTGAAAAATTAAAAAATCTATTGAGAGATCCTGGTTATGTATTAGCTCCAGCCCAATGTGAGCCGTTCTACCAGTTTTTTGAAGGAGAGGTTATAGATGTTGATAAACCAATAATGTTCTTTGATAAAAGTGGATGGACATACAGATGGGAAGGAGGGGGAGCGAGAGGTTTAGATAGGGTTAATGAGTTTTTGAGGGTCGAGTGTGTTTGGATTGGAAGCCCGGAGTTTGTTGAGGAAACAAGGGATAAAACATTAAAGTATGCTGAAAAATTGGCTGAGAAGCTTGATTTAGAGTATTGGGTTGAGGTTGGGGATGATCCCTTCTACTTAGAGGGAAGGAAAAAGGAAGATAGAGGAATTGAATTTCCGGATGTTCCAAAGTATGAGATGAGGTTATGGCTACCGCATATAAAGGATGAGAGGAAGGGAGTTGCTGTTACCTCAGCAAATGTTCACGGAACACACTTCGTTGAGGGTTTTAGAATTAAGGACTATAAGGGAAGGAAGGTTTGGACTGGATGCACTGGATATGGAATAACAAGATGGGTTGTTGGTTATTTAGCCCAATATGGATTTGATTTTGATGACTGGCATCCACTAATAAAGGATAAGATTAAAAAACTTCCGGAAGTTCCTCAATTGATAACTTGGCCTAAGAAGGATTAAAATTACTTAATATTTTTACTTAATTTTTTGTTTTTATTATTTTCTTATTTTTATTCCCAATATTTCATCTTGAATGCTTCTTAATCTTAATTATAAACAGTTAACTTCATGCCAGTTTATTTATTTCTTTATTTATTTTTATGTTTCTTTTTTTAATTTTTTGATTTTTGTTAATGCGAAAAAATAAATATGGATAACAGAATTAGTAATATCTACAACACCATTATAGTGATTATCATGCTTAGTGATGAGGATATTAAGATAATAGATGAGATCTATGAAGAGGGATATTTAATAGCTCAATATGGGGTTTATGTAAAGAAAAAATACAAAGAAAGAGTATTTAAAATTCCCGTTGATGCGGGATTTGGATGTCCAAATAAAAAAACAGGTGGTTGTATATTTTGTCCAGATATGGGAAGGCCAATTTCAGTAAAATATTGTGATGTTCAACTCTCTTTAAAAGATCAGATAGAAAAACAGATAGAAATACAAAAAAATAAAGGGATTAAGAAATTTTACGTCTATTTTTATCCAGGAACTAATACTTACGCCCCAATAGAGAAATTAAAAGAGATATGGGATTTTTCACTATCTTATAAGGAGGTTATTGGACTTTCAATAGGAACTCGTCCCGATTGTCTGGAAGAAGAAAAATTGGATATTTTAGAGGGCTATGTTAAAAAAGGATACGACATTTGGATCGATCTTGGAGTTCAAACTATGCATCAAAAAACTTTAAAAATATTAAATAGAGGTCATAATGTTTCAGATACAATAACTGCAATACAAAACTGCCACGAAAAAGGGATAAAGGTTTGTGGCCATATCATTTTAGGTCTTCCAAATGAAACTTGGGACGATATGATGGAAACAGCTAAGATTTTATCCTCTTTAAAAATAGATGCTGTAAAGATTTATCCTCTCGTTGTTATAAAGGGAACTAAATTGGAAAAGATGTATTGGAGAGGAGAATACAGAACTTTTGATGAAAAACAATATATAAGTTTGGTTTGCGATTTTTTAGAGCACTTATCCCCATATGTTTTAATTCAACGTCTTTCAAAGGATAAAGTTCCCGAAGGAATAAAAATATCCCCTGAATGGTATTTAGGACGGTTAAAAATTATGAATAAAGTTTATGAAGAGTTAAAACGAAGAGGATCTCGTCAAGGGAATATCTATTTATGAATTCATTTAAAGAAAGCATCTAATGTTAATTGTTTTCCTTTGTTCTCTTTCTTTTTATCTTCTTTCTTTTTTTCTTTTATTTCCTTCTCTTTTTTTACCTGCTTTTGAGTTTCAAGATTTTTTATGTCTTTTTCTACATCAACATCCCCACTTTCCTCTTTTTTTATTTCTCCAACTATATTATCTTCTTTTTTCTTTTTTATAATTTCTTTCTTAACCTCTTTTTTATCCTCCTTTTTCTTATCCTTTTTATCTTCTCTTTTATTTTTTTCACTTTTTTTCTTTTTCTTTTCTTTTAATATCTTTAATAGTTTTGAGGATAACCTCTCCCCAAACAGGGCTTTTAGCTCATCCTCTTTTATCTCAAAGTAATCAACTAAATCAGCAGCAACATAAGGATTTTCTTTTGCTAAAATTTCAAGTATCTGCAAATCAAACCTTGCCCTCTTTGAAGAGGTGTGTGTCTTTTCTCCAATTTTCTTTAATATTTTATTTAATATCTCCCTCTCTGCCTTTGTTTTTGTTAATAATCTAAATATCTTTGGATAACTGTAAGGTGTCCATTTTCTATACTTCTCATCCTTTGAGAGAGCAACACCAGCAGTCATTAACGTTGTTGCATACTTCCAAAATCCATAATTTTGCCTCTTCATCACTCTGCCCAAATATCGATCTGCCTTTGATAAATATTCAAAAGCCCTCGCAACTTCCTCTGCCTTTTCATACTCTTTTGGAACGTTTTCAGCTATCCATTCAATTATAACATCTGGCGTTTCATCCACATTCATTAAGGCAGTTGTAGCAATCCCATAATGCGTGGTTTTTAAAATAACTCTCAAAGCATCAAAGATATTTGCCTCTCTCTTTCGATCTGGCAATTTTTGAACTGTCTCATAACTTAAATCTCCAGATAAAGCTAACGCTTCCAAGTCGTTTATCGCACTTCTTAGATCGCCAGCTGAGTGTTGAGCGATCATCTTTAACGTTTTATCATCCACATCAAGCCCCTCTTTTTGTGCTATCTTTTTTAAAACTTTATAAATAGAATTTGTATGCACCGGATTTAATTGAATTATCTCAACATAAGGTAATAAACTCCTTATTGATGTTGCATAGGCATCGTTTGCAGTTAAAATTATTGGGTTCTTTGCCTTTTTTATAACTTTTATTAGCTCAGAGACCCCTCCAGCATCTTCCTTTCCAGAGATTCCATCAACCTCATCCAATACAATTAAAAATTTTTTTCCAAAGATGGATGAGGAGGTAGCAGCATGCCCTACAACCTTTTTTATTGCAGAGGAGTTTCTCTTATCACTTGCATTGAGTTCAATAACCTCAAATCCGTAATCGTTAGCTAATGCATAAGCCAATGTTGTCTTTCCACATCCTGGAGGGCCTACCAACAAAATTGGCTTTGGATTTTCCCCTTTTAAATAGCTCTCAATCCATGTTTTTAATTTCTCTTTAACCTTTTCATGCCCAGCAACGTCCTTCAATGATCTTGGTCTATACTTCTCTACCCAGCTTAACATAGATTATCCCTTTTTTATAGATTATTTTAATCCAAATAATAGTTTTATTAACTTAACTGCGTTTTGATTTGTTGTTTGTATTGCAAATAAAACAATAATTATTAAATAACTATTATAATTACTTCAATATTTTTATTTGGTTGAATTTATTATTCTCATATCTTAATATTTCTTCTTTTGTAGCTCTAATTTCCATTTTCGTCTCTCTTCAACCAATAAAACATCTCCCTTTGTAGTTGATTCTTTTTTAGTTCATCCTTTAATTCATTTTTAATAATAATCCTTACACTTAAATTTATTTTCAATCTTCTGTTCATTTTCTTTTATAAATTCTTCAACTATTTTATATGATCATTTATTATTTTTTATTAATTTTAAAATCCAAGGCAAGTATATATTCTCTTGGTGCATAACTCTTAACTATCCTTTTCTCTAAAACTTCACAATCACACTTCTTCTCAAACAATTTTATTGCTTCATCAAAGTCCTTTCCAATGGTGTAATAGTGTATAACTCCCCCCTCTTCTACAATATCCAATGCCTTATCTACAAATTCATGAGCAAATTTTGGTAAATTCATTATAACCCTATTTCCTTTAACATCAACCTCTCTAACATCACTCAATATAGGTATTATCTTATGCTCTAACTTATTTAACTTTATGTTTTTCTTTAAAAGCTCTATGGCATGAGGATTTATATCTATGGCGTAAATCTTTTTAGCATTTTTGCAGGCAATTGAGAAAGGCCCCACACCAGCAAACATATCAACAACCACATCATTCAGGGAGATCTTTTTCATAATCCTTCCCCTCTCCCCTCCCAATCTTGGAGAGAAATAAACCTTTGCAATATCAACATAAAGTTTATAGCCATTCTCTTTATGGATTGTTAGAGTTCTATTCTCCCCTGCTAAGTGTTCCAACTCCCTAACTCTAAACTCTCCTTTAACTTCACTCTTTCTTCTAAAAACTCCCTTGCATGGGATTAGTTTGTAAGCCAATTCCCCAATCTCCTTTCTTATTTTATCATCAACCTCATCTGAAATCTGCAAAATTACCAAATCTCCAATTACATCATAAGAGAGGGATATTAAGCCCTTATCAATTTCCTTTCTATATTTTTTTGATATTATTTCTCTAAAACTTGGTTTTTTGATTATTTTTTTATCTTCAAGTTCTTTATCAACTAACTCAAACTCAACATCTAAAATACTTTTTAAAATCTCTTCATCAACATCTTTTATTGGTAGATAGAGACGATCTCCTTCAGAAGTTATTTTATAGACATTGTTTAATAAGTTGTTCTCAATTAATATTCTTCTTGTTTTTTCTCCATATTTTTTATTTATTTTTAGGCAGAGAGGCATGGAATCACCAAATTATCGTAATTTTTATAATTTCTTACTTTTTAAAACTCTATAGCCCCCTTTTATTGTAACTGTCTCAACATTTCCGAAGACATCTTCCATAAATTTAGCTAATGACTTAGCCCCCTGCTTTGTTTGAATAACCACCCAAATTTCTCCCCCATCTTTTAAAAGTTCTTTACCTTCCTCAATAATTCTATGTAAGACCTCCTTTCCGGCCCTTATTGGTGGATTTGTTATAATCTTATCATACTTTCTGTCTTTAACATTTTCATATAGATCACTATGAACTACCCTAATATCATAACTCTCCAAATTATTTAACTTTACATTCTCTTTAGCTAATTTTATGGCTCTTCTATTTATATCAGCCATTGTAACTGATTTAACTTCATCAGCTAATGTAATGCCAATAACACCATAACCACAGCCCAAATCCAAGATGTCATCATCCTTATTAACAACCACATTCTCAACTAAAATTTTTGTTCCTTTATCAACCTTTCCATAAGAAAAAACTCCACTATCTGTTTTAAATTTCAATTTTTTTCCTCTTAAAATGTCTTCAACAATTTTTATATCTGATTTGGTCGTTGGCTTTTCAGAGAAATAGTGCATTCTATCACCAGTAATATTTATAACTAAGTTTAAATTAAAATAAATTATCTTAACTATTAAAAATTATAAAACATTACCTAAGATAAAAATAGAAATTTGATTAATTAATGCCCATTTTCATAACAGTCCATGGTGATAAAATGCATCTTTTAGATTTGGATGTGTTGAGTAGGGAAGATGTGCTAAAAATCATTAAATATGGAATATACTTTAAAAAAAATAGAAGAAAACATGAAAAAATCTTAGAAGGGAAGAGTATTGCAATAATATTTGAAAAACCCTCAACAAGAACAAGAATGAGTTTTGATATTGCCGTTTATGAGTTAGGGGGGCATCCATTAATAATGAACCAGAATGAGATACATTTAGGAAAGAAAGAGTCAATAAAAGATACTGCAAAGGTTATGAGTAGATATGTTGATGCAATAGTAGCAAGGGTCTATAAGCATAGACATTTGGAAGAGATGACTAAATATTCAACAGTTCCTGTTATAAATGCTTTAAGTGATTTAGCTCATCCTTGTCAAATATTAGCTGATTTGATGACAATAAAGGAATATAAAGGCAAATTCAAAGGTTTAAAAATTGCCTATTTAGGAGATGGGAATAATGTTTGCAATTCTTTGATTTTGGGCTCTGCATTGGTGGGAATGGATATGTATGTAGCGACACCAAAGGGTTATGAGCCAAACGCTAAAACTGTCTTAAAAGCTAAGGAGATTATTAGTAATTATGGAGAGGGCTCTCTAACATTAACAAACGACCCAATAGAGGCAGTTGAAGAGGCAGATATAATATATACTGATGTATGGGTTAGTATGGGAGATGAAAAAGATAAAGAAGAGGTTTTGAAAATCTTCCCACCTTTTCAAATCAATAACAAACTCTTAGAACATGCTAATGATAATGTTATAGTTATGCACTGCCTACCAGCAAATAGGGGCTTAGAGATAACCGACGATGTTATAGATGGGGAGCATTCAGTTGTGTATGATGAGGCAGAGAATAGATTGCATGTTCAGAAGGGAGTGTTTAAGTTTATATTTGAGAGATAGGAATCTAAGGGGCACTGCATCCTGTTTTGATGAAACCGAAGCGTTAGCTTCGAGATATAAGAATCTTTGATTTTTATTCCAACTTTTTTAAATTGGGTTTTTCGAACTCACAATTCATCAAAAAATCAACTTAGTATTACTGAGAGACCCATACTACCCTTATCATCTTTTTAATTGTTTGATATTAGAATTTTAAGTTGTATTTATTAAACTAACTGTCTATGTTTTTTAAACCATAACCTTTATATACATCCTACATTCAATTATATAGTGAAAACATTAAAATAACTATCTAATTGGTGATACCTTGAAACTTGGAAATGTTGAGCCAAGGTTTTTGAAAGCATATAATATATTAATGGATAAATTTGGGCAATCCTCATTTACCTATGATATGGCTGAAAAGGTTCTTAAAGATAACTATGAGAATGTGAATGAAGTTTTATCTAAGTTGGTTGAGGCAGAATTATTGGAAAAGACAGCAAAGAAGGAAGATAAAAGAAAGAAAATTTATAAAATAAAGCCATTAACTACTGAAAAAATTGAAAAGGTAAGTAAAGATAAGTTAATTGGTTTGCTTAAGCAAGGGGCTGATTTGATAAGAACTCAGGTAGATTATAAAGTATTATTGTTATTTTTGTTTTTTAAGGCAATTAGTGATAAGTATCTGTTAAAAGTTGAGGAGTTGAAGAAGGAGTTTGAAGATTTGGATGAAGAGGATATATATGTGTTGGCAAATGAGGAAATTTTAGAGCTTTATGATGTTGAGGGTAAAAAGTTGTATGTGTGGCAGAGGGTGGCAAATAATCCAGAGGACTTTATAAATGCATTAAATAAAATTGTTGAGATGAATAAGGAGAAATTGAGTGGTTTAGATGAGTTAATAAAAAGAACTGGACTTCCTACATTATTTGAAAATGAAAATAGGCATATTGTTCAACATTTAATTAATTTATTTAGTAGGGCGGATTTTTCAGAGGCATCTTACGATATATTGGGAGATGCTTATGAATGGACTTTAAATTATTTTGCTCCAACAAAGGCAAAAGAGGGGGAGGTTTATACTCCTATTGAAGTTAGCAAATTAATTGCCCATTTAGTAGAGCCAAAAGATGATGAAGTAATTTTAGACCCTGCATGTGGTTCTGGTTCTATGTTGATAGAGCAGTATAGATTTGTAGGCAATAATCCAAATATTGTATTGGTTGGGCAAGAAAGGAATGATGTAACTGCTGTCTTGGCAAAGTTGAATTTTATACTTCATGGAATTAACTTAAAAGATGCTAAGGTGTTTATTGGGGACTCTTTACTAAATCCAAAGTTTGAGAGCTTTATTAAAGAAGTTAAAGGTACTGGAAAGGCAGATAAGGTTGTAGCAAATCCACCATGGAATCAGGATGGTTATGATGAAAACACCCTAAAAGTGAATGAAAAATATAAAGATATTTATGTATATGGATTTCCAAACAAAAACTCCGCTGATTGGGCATGGGTTCAACTTATAAATTATTATACTGAAAAAAAGGCAGGGATTGTTTTAGATTCAGGAGCTTTATTTAGAGGAGGGAAAGAGAAGACAATAAGGAAGAAATTTGTAGATGATGATTTAATTGAGGCAGTTGTTTTATTGCCCGAAAAGATATTTTATAACACTCAAGCACCGGGGATTATTTTAGTTTTGAATAAGAATAAACCAGAAGAGAGAAAAGGAAAGATTTTGTTTATAAATGCTTCTAATGAATATGTTAAGCATCCAGAGGTTAAAAAGTTAAATAAACTCTCTGATGAGAACATTGAGAAAATAGCAAAGGCATATAAGGAGTTTGAGGATGTGGATGGCTTTTGTAAGGTTGTAGATATTGAGAAGATTAAAAATAATGACTATAACTTAAATGTTTCTTTGTATGTCTTTCCGATTGAAGAAGATGAGGATATTGATTTAAATGAGGTCTATGAGGAGCTTAATAAATTGCATAATGAGTATTTAGATAAGTTTGAGGTTGTTAAAGGTTATTTAGAGGAGATTAATGGGTTGATTAAATAAATATTTTTATATTCTTCTGAAAATAAAAAATGACTAAGTGATTATCATGCCCGAAATATTGTTTAAAATAAAAACGCCATTAAACAAAGAAATTAGAACTACAAAAGAATACTGGGGATTTATAATAAAAAATATAAACACCCAATAATGGAGAATAAAGAAAGTTTAGTTATAAAGACCTTAGAAGACCCAGAAATGATTAGAAAAAGTTTAAAAGACCCAAATGTTTATCTTTATTATAGAGGATATGAGAAATATTTTATTTGTGTTGTAGTGAAGCATCTTAATGGGGAGGGATTTATTATAACAACTTATATAACTGACCGAATAAAAGAAGGTGAAGAAATATGGAAAAAGTGATGATTATACATAATAAAGAAATGGAAACATTGGATATTTGGTTTGATGACCCAAAAAAGGAATTTATTTGTGAGGAAGTTGGCGATGGGATAATATTAAAAAAAGATAAAAATGGAAAAGTTATTGGCATTGAAATACTCTACTTTACAAAGGAAGACATCCCATTCGAGTTTTTAAATATCTCAAAATCCATTACAGGGGAAGTTTATTAAAAATACTCAAAAGAAGAAAATATTGTGTTAGAATTAAATGAAGAATTGAGGAGATTTAAAGATAAATTCTCAAAATATCCAAATGGTGAAAAATTTGCTTAATATGAATGAGGAACAATTAATAAAAAAGTTTGTCCATGCATTAAAATCAAAATATAAAGAGAGCGATATTGACATTTTGGTAGCTGAAGATGTAGATTTTGATTATGTCATTGATTTATGCACTAAATTGCTGTTGAAGTATAGAGTGGTTATAAATGCAGTTGTTGAGAGTGAAGAACAGTTTAATAAAAAAATAAATTGGTCATTCCATAGGAATGTGTTGGAAGAGGGAAGAGTGTTGTATTAGTTTATTAGGGTGAAACCATGAAAGTTGTTATTGATTTGCCTCAAAACATTAAATTGCCTTTAAATGAAGTAGAAAAAAGAGTAAAGGTTGAGTTAGCTTTAAGTTTATATAAGAAAGGCATCCTTTCCTTTGGACAGGCAAGGAGATTGGCAGAAGTTTCAAAATGGGAGTTTATAGAGTTATTAGAAAAAGAAGGAGTTAAAATTATTTATGATGAGGAAGAGTTTGAGAATGATTTAAAGGTTATTAAAGAAGAGTTTGGGATAGAATGAGAGCGGTAGTTAATTCTTCTCCATTGATATTTCTAGCAAAGATTGGTAAGTTGGATTTGTTAAATAAGCTTTTTGATGAGGTTATTATTCCAAAGGCAGTTTATGAAGAAGTGGTTTAAGTGGAAAGCCAGTCAAAAATGAAATAATAAAGAATTTAAGTTGGATTAAAGTTGAAGAGGTTAAAGATAAGAGATTGGTCAAATTTTTAATGAATTTTATTGATTATGGGGAATCAGAAGTTATTGCTTATGCAGTTGAGAATAATATCGATTTAGTTGTTTTAGATGACAAAGATGCGAGAAAAATAGCCAGAGAATTTGATTTAAAGGTTATTGGGACGTTGGGTATATTAATTGTCTCAAAAAAGAAAGGTTATATTGATGAAGTTAAACCATTGTTGGAGAAATTAATAAACAATAATTTTAGAGTTTCTGAAAAACTTTTAAGGAGAATATTGGAAGAAATTGGAGAATATTAGATATTTTAATTAATTTGGAGGGATTTTTATGTTCTATAAAGAAGGGAGTTTTAAAAAATCAGAGGTTGGGGAGATTCCAGAGGATTGGGAGGTTAGAGTATTAAATGATGTATCAAAAGATATTTTAACTGGTGCTACTCCTTTACGTTCAAAAAATGAATATTGGGAGAATGGAAATATCCCATGGCTTACTAATGAGGAAGTAGAGGATGATAAGATAAACTATATTTATGATACAAAGCAAAAAATAACTGAATTGGCTTTAAATAAAACTAATGTGAAGTTAATACCTACTAATTCAGTAATTTTATCATTAACCGCATCAGTTGGAAAAGTGGCAATAAATAAAATACCAATTACAACGAATCAACAATTTAATAGTTTTGTAGTTAGAGAAAATATAATAATTCCTGAATTTTTAGCATATTATTTCCTATATTCTAAAAAAAGAATCGAAATGCTTGGAGGAAAAACAACATTTAAATTTATAAGTAAATCAAAAATCTCAAACTTTAAAATCCCCCTCCCTCCATTAGAAGAACAAAAACAAATAGCTAAAATATTAAATGACTTTGATAGTTTGGTAGAAACAATAAATAAACAAATTGAGACATTAAATAAAGCAAAAAAAGGAATGATGAAAAAATTATTTACTAAGGGAGTTTTTGAGCATAAAGGTTTTAAAAAATCAGAGATTGGTGAGATTCCAGAAGATTGGGGGGTTGTTGAAATTAAAGATGTATTTGATGTAAAAACAGGATCTACTCCATCAACTAAAAAGTCAGAATATTGGGAAAATGAGGAAATAAATTGGATAACACCATTGGATTTAAGCAAATTAAATGAAAAAATCTATATTGGATATAGTGAAAGAAAAATAACAAAAATAGCATTAGAAAAGTGTAATTTAAATTTACTTCCAAAAGGTTCAATTATCATCTCAACAAGAGCACCAGTTGGTTATGTTGCGGTTTTAACTGCAGAATCTACATTTAACCAGGGTTGTAAGGGATTAGTTCCAAAAAATAATGATTTGGTTAATACTGAATTTTATGCTTATTATTTAAAATTTAAGAAAAATCTACTTGAAAATCTAAGTGGAGGAAGCACATTTAAAGAATTATCAAAATCTATGCTTGAAAACTTTAAAATTCCCCTCCCACCATTAGAAGAACAAAAGGCAATAGCTGAAAGATTAAAGGCAATTGATGATTTAATAGAAATAAAAAGAAAAGAAAAAGAACAAATAGAAAAGGCAAAAAAGAAGGTTATGGAGTTATTATTAACTGGGAAAGTTAGAGTAAAGAACTTAAATTCTTAAAATAAAATTTTTATTGTTAATAAAATTTTTGGTGAAATTATGAAAACTCTTTCTGAAATAAAAGAAATCTTAAGGAAACATAAAAAAGAATTAAAAGAAAAATATAAAGTTAAGTCAATTGC